>NZ_AHAM01000264.1 GCF_000236565.1 Mesorhizobium alhagi CCNWXJ12-2
AGCTATGACGAGAGCCGGCCCGACGAGCGGCGCTTCACGTCGATGAACGAAGGTGACGATGCAGCCGCTCTGGACAGGCGGCTGGAAAAGGAAGCGCGCTTCGATCCCGATGTCTGGATCGTCGAGGTGGAAGCGGGGGATATGCCGATCGAAGAGCTCATCCCTATTGTCACGCTTTAGCGTGACGAAATCTAGTTGTGCGGCCGCTCGGCGCCGGGCTTAGCGATAAACGGTGGCGCCATTGGCGGGACTGCATGGATCCGGCTCGACTCCAAAGGCCATGAGCAGGAACTTGCCCTTGTCCCGGTGGACAACTTGAATCCCCGGCCCGCCGAAACCGTTCTTCGTCTCCTGATTGTTTACGAGATAGACATCCGAGAGCTCGGTCGCGCTTAGCTCCTTGAGATAAATTTCGTGCTTGCTCCTGGATATCTCCGCGGCGTTCCAGAAAGAGCAATCGGCGCTTCGGACAAAATAGGCGAGCGCCACCGGATGCATGCCGAGCATCTCGCGGGCCTTGTTGGCAAGACCGTCCCGTGCCTTGGTCAGCTCATCAACCGATCTAACCGTCAAATTGATGTCGACATTATCTATTTGTTGGACGAGGGTTATTCCGTTCCTGTCGATGGTAGATATCCTGCTTATCATTGCTGAGATTTCTCCTTTGAACAGGAACATCCCAGCGATCGCGCACATAATGAATGCCGCGGGCCAAACGAGTTTCTGCATATTACCGCCCCCATCTGAATGTTATCAGAGGTTGCATAATATCACGACGATGAAGCTCCTGGTAGTAGGCCTTTCGACAGCACCTTACAGTCGAGGCGCGTTTCTCCGGACCGACAGGGCCACGGCCTCCATCCGCCACTTGCGGACGCGGTCCAGCGCCGTGTCGCGGTCGAGCGCACGGTAGCGCTCCAGAAACAGCCGGATCGCCTCGGCATGCGCGAAATGCCCCGGCAAGACCGCGGCGGCGATGAGGAAGGCGCGCTCCTCGGCGAGGTCCAGCGCGCGCAGCGCCGCAAGCAGCACGGCGTGGCTCGACGTTTCGGTGATGGACCGCGCCGCGTCCGCGTCCATGTCGAGCGCATTGGCGAGCGCCGCTTGGAACAAGGTGGGATTGCCGGTCAGCGCCGCGGCGCTGAGCTTTGCGTAGCGGGAATCGTCGACTGCGTCGTGATCGCCGTCGCTCCGGGCGGGCAGCATCATGGAGCGAAGGCGGCGGCGCGCATTGTCGGCGGCGTCGCCGGGATTGGCGGGGGCCTCGTCGTCGGCTTTGCCGGCCTTGCCGGCCGGTTCGGGCGCGGGCGCCAGGTTTGCCGGAGCCCGTCTTTCGAGGGCCCGGATCAGGTGGGCGATGGTCTGGTTCAGGCCGGGCCGGCGGGCGATGGCGCGCGCATGCGGCAGGCCGTGGCGGCCGATGATCGCGATCAGGTCGATGTCGGTCAGCGCTTTCGACCGAACGAGAAGTGGCGCGGCGATCTCGACCGGCTCGGCGCAGAGGCGGTCGACCAGCGCCTTGGGCGCGCTTTCGCATTCCGACAGCGCCGCAGCCACATACCGGCGCGACTCGACCGAGACCATGTCGAAAAGCGGCAAGGCAAGGTCTTCGAGCTGTGCGATTTCGCGGCGCGACGGGCGGGTGAGCGAGCAGAAGGCGGACACGGCTGCGCGGAACAGCCGCTCGGCCTTGCGCGCTTCGCCCTTGATGGCGATCTGCCTGAAATCGGATGCTGACACCGGGTACGCCTACTCGAAACACGCTGCGCCGCCGCCCGCTTGCCAAGCCTTCGCCGGCCCGCGAGCACGATCGCGTCGATAAAGTTAGCCTCGATCCGTTAGCAGACTGTTAACTCTCTGCGCCCTTAATCGGGGCGGAGGCGTTGCGTGGTTGCTCCGGTCAAACCGAGAGGGAATTCGCAAGTCATGGGCAGCATAGTTTCTTTCGTGCAAAAAAGAGCAGGCGCGAGCCGGCCTAGCCTAACCGCCGGGACGCCCGCCACCGTCATCATATTTCCGGGCGTCCGCTACGAGCGGCGGGAAGCCCAGGGCGCCGTTTCGCGGCCTGGACTCAGCCTGCCAAAACGGACCAAGCCACAGCACTGAACAGGTGCGTTGATATTCAGGTGATGCCGGCCTGATCTACGGAATCAGTCAGATCAGCGTGCAGTCGATGCCGGCAAGGTAGCGGTTTACGACCAGTTCCCAGCTTTCGTCCGGCAAGAAGATGCGGATGACGACGATGCCTTCTTCGAGCGGTGCTTCGACGAATATGGCCTGCTGCAATTCCTCGGGAAGATCCTTGCGCAACTCGATCATCTGAACGGGGGTAAGGATCGTGAAATCGAGCAGGCCGGTGGCCGAGGTCCGGTCGTTGAACGAGTATATGTTCTGGCCGCCGCGGTTATAGATCGAGACCGACCAGAACGGCACATTGCCGGGCGCGACGACCCGCACCACGCCATCCGAGAGATCGAAGCGGCATGCCGCCGCGCGGAAAAGCGGGTCGACCGGGCCGATCGCGGCCGGTCCTCCTGCCTCTGCGTCGATCCGCGTCGTCCGGTAGAGGTCGGACGCCATCGCCATGCGCGACCAGGCATCGCGCTCCGCCATTTCGGGAACGAGAAGAAGGATCGCTATGTGGACGATGCCGGCCCCCAGCAGGCCGAGCAGGACGGCGTGCAGGAGCCTAACCATCGCAGCCGGCCTCGACCACGAGCGGCAGTTCGACCTCGGCGATGCCGGTGCTGCCGACGATCGGCGTGTCGTAGAGCGTCAGCACCAGACGCATCGCGCCCGAGCCCGACACCGCCAGCCAGTTGCCCGGGGCCGGTCGGCTGTCGACCGCTATCGCGAAGGAACTGTCGGGCTGGCGCAGAAGCTCGAGCGAGTGGAGCGCGGATGGGCGGCCGTCGCCGGCTTTAACGACACGGCCGGCTCGGTCGGCCGCATAGAGCGTCCAGAAACGGGCGGGCAGGGTGGAACCCTCGATGAGGTAGGAGCATTCGCGCCTGAGCAGCGCGCCGCTGGCATCGCGCTCGGCGGCAAAGGCAAGGCCCTCGGCGCGGCCGAGCGACAGGATGCCCTGGCGGGCGACGCGGGCCATTGAATAGGGATCGGCGTTGGGCGTGCCGATTTCGGGGAATGCGGTCCAGCCGCCGATTTTAACTGCGCCGACGCCGTCTTGGGTCCTGAGCACATACCACAGGCTGGCGGTTCCGCCGCCAATGGCGATGGTCAGGGTCAAAAGGGTGAGGAAGGCGGTCTTGAGCATGGAGCGCGCCGGCGGGAGGGATGCTTCATTCGAGTAGCGCGTTACTGGCGCGGGGCGCAAGCCGCGACCCCTCGATCGGCGCGGTCTGTTCTACAGCTTGGGTGAGCTTATGGCCGACAGCGTCTCGGGCTCGGCGGGGGCTTCGATGACGGGGGCGGTGCGGAATGTCTCCGACATCTGCCTCAGGATCCGGGTGGTGGTCGAGGAAAGCACCGGCGGGCGTAATATTGCCGGTGCGGAGGCCTGGTCGGCGGCCTCGCCGGCCTCCTTCTTCGCCTTGGCGATGACCTTCGGGTCGACGAACGGATTTTCGATGCCGGGGATCGGCTTCAGATCGATGTTCTGGTGCGCATAGGCCATCAGCCGCTGCCAGACCATCGCCGGCAACGATCCGCCGGTCATGTCGTTGGTGGTCGAGAAGTCGTCATTGCCGAGCCAGACGGCGGCGGTGTAGTTGCCGGTGAAGCCGACATACCAGGCGTCGCGGTAGGACTGCGTCGTGCCGGTCTTGCCCGCCGAGCGGATGCCGGGAAGGGCGGCGCGCCGTGCCGTTCCCCATTCGGGAATCTGCACGAGGATGGAATTCATCGCGGCAAGCGCCTGCTCCGACAGTACGCGCTTGGGCGGAGGGGCGTCGCGCTCCCGGTCGTAGACGATTTCGCCCGAATGGGTCACAAGCTGTGTGATGCCGTGGCGCAGGCCGGCAAAGCCGCCGCTGGCGAAGGTGGCGTAGCCGGTCGCCTGGTCCATGACGGTCATGCCCGACGTGCCGAGCACCGTCGTCTTGAACACTTCGAGCGGCGATTCCACGCCCATCGCATACGCCATCTCGACGATCGGCTTGACGCCGAGATGATCCTTGGCGAGCCGCACCGGCACGGTGTTGACCGACTTGATCAGCGCCGTGGCAAGGTTCGTGCGGCCCGAATAGCGGCGCGAATAATTCTGCGGCGACCAGCCGTTCCAGGTGATCGGGCCGTCGGAAATCTTCGAATCCGGCTTGAAGCCGTTTTCCATCGCGGTTGCGTAGACATAGGGCTTGAAGGAGGAACCCGCCTGGCGCAGCGCGCGCGTTGCGCGGTTGAACTGGCTGTCGCCGTAATCGCGGCCGCCGACCATGGCGCGCACGGCGCCGTTGTTTTCGAGCACCACCACCGCGCCCTCGGTGACCCGGTATTCCTTGCCGTGCTGGCGCAGATGGAATTCGAGCGATTCCTCGGCGGCCCTCTGGATGTTCATGTCGATGGTGGTGCGCGCCACCATGGAATGCACGCCGGACTTGGCGGCGACGCGCTTGACCTCCTCGAAAGCCCAGTCGAGGAAATAGTCCGGGCTGTTCAGGTCGCCGCGGTCGACGATGCCGGCGGGCCTCAGCCGCGCCGACAGCACCTGGCCCTCGGTCATGAAGCCGCTCTTGACAAGGTTGGTGAGCACCACATTGGCCCGCGCGCGCGCCGCGGGAAGGTTGATGTGCGGCGCGTATTTGGCCGGCGCCTTGAACAGGCCGGCGAGCATGGCAGCCTCGGCGAGGTTCAGGTCCTTGACCGTCTTGCCGAAATAGAAATCGGCGGCCGCCGCGATGCCGAAGGTGCCGCCGCCCATATAGCCGCGGTCGAGATAGAGCTGGAGAATCTCTTTCTTCGACAGGTTCATCTCCAGCCAGACCGCAAGGAAGGCTTCCTTAATCTTGCGCTCGACGGTGCGCTCATTGGTCAGGAACAGGTTCTTAGCGAGCTGCTGGGTGATGCTGGAGCCGCCCTGAACGACGGAATTGGCGCGCACGTTCTCCGACATTGCGCGGATCAGACCGGGGAAGTCGATGCCGTAATGCTCGAAGAAGCGGCGGTCCTCGGTAGCGAGCACCGCCTTGATGACGTGGTCCGGCATCTCGTCGACGGGCACGGAATCGCGCTGGATGATGCCGCGCTGGCCGATCTCGTTGCCGTAGCGGTCGGTGAAGGTGACGGCGAAATCGTCCTGCGCGCGCCAGTCCCCATGGGTCTCCTGGAAGGCGGGCAGGGCCAGCGCCAGTACCACTATCGAGCCGGCGGCTCCCAGCGTAAAGCCTTCGCTCAGGAACTCTATGACGCCGCGCCGCCATCCCGAAAAGCGAAAACGGCGAGAGAAGATGGTGAGGTTTTCCCAGACCTCCCGCGCCGCAAAACCGGCCTCGTAGAGCGTGGAATCGATCCAGGCGTCGACGGCCAGAAGCCTGCCCGCCCGAGGGCTCTTCGATTTCTGCGGTTTGAACGGGTCGTCCATGCAGTTTGTGTCCGGCAGCCGTGTTTCGCGCGGGCGCAACCGCCCTTACTATCATTTTAGGATTGCAGCGGTGCGAAATCCAGTTCTGGCGGGGGCAGGCGCGAAATATCGTAAAGATGAGGCGCGACTTCCCGCGCTGAGCAGCGCCTCCGCGATGATCTCTTGCCGAGGCATTGCCTCGTTCTCAACTGCCAGTAAGCCGTCAAGGTCGTGGCGCAAATCTGCTCCCGGATAGCGGACCTTTCCAGAGTCCAAGATTGCGCCAGCTGGCTCCATGACGGGGCCCCGGTGGATGGCTTCAATGCCTTATTGCGCCGAAAACCGACCAGTCGGTCCGCTCGGCCAGCAATTCAAGCCCCACCGTTCCGAGCCAACTGTTGCCCATCGGATCAAGTGCCGGCGACCAAACCGCGATCGAAGCCCGCTCTGGCACGATTGCCAGAATCCCGCCTCCGACGCCAGACTTCGCCGGAAGCCCGACTCGGTAAGCAAACTCGCCAGCCCCATCATACAGCCCGCACGTCATCATGATCGACAGAACGCGGCGCGCCCGCCTCGCGGCCGCAACGCTGCCGTTCTCGCCCGCGGTACCATCATCCATCAGGAATCGGCCTGCCTTTGCCAGACCGCGGCAGTCGAGCTTGATCGCACATTGGTGGATATAGGCGTCCATCACCTCCTCCACCGAATGTGTGAGATTGCCATGGTGCTTGGTCATGAACATGAGCGAGCGATTGAGGTTGCCGCCCATGCGATCGCTTTTCATCACATCAGGATGAAGGTCGGGCGCTTGGCCGTCGAGCATCCGTGCGATGAGGCCTACAACATGCCTGTTCTGGTCTGTGTCGCCGCCGAGGCCGACAAGGATGTCGCAGACGACGAGCGCCCCGGCGTTTATAAGGGGATTGCGCGGAATACCCTTGTCGCGCTCCAAGTCGATGATGGAGTTGAATGGATCGCCGGACGGCTCGCGTCCCATCCGCTCCCAAAGCTTTTCGCCCATCGCCTCCAGCGCAATCTCGAGAGCAAAGACCTTGGAGATCGACTGGATCGGGAAGGCCATACCCGCATTGCCCGCTGCCGCCAGCCCGGCTTCACGCGTGACGACCGCAATGCCGAACCGTTCGAAGTCCCCCCTCCGCGGCGCGGGCCTGTCCTCGGCTTTTGCGGTCTCGACGGCCTCGCGATAGATGCTGGGTGCTGTCTTGCGAACCTGATCTACAACATCGTGAAGTACCGCCTGCAACTGGGCGCGGTTCTGCGCAAGATCCTTCATTCCTTCTTTCCTACAATGGGTATCCTCAGCGGGAATGCTAACTCCTTTAATCGCCGATAGACGACGACCATTAAGGGCTTCCGGCGACCGGGGCACCGAATGTCGGCAATCGGCGCCTGCGACAGCCTGTAGCTGGACATCATGCGCAAACAGGATAGCATGATCGGTCATGGACAAGCTTGCCCGTATCTTCGCAATCGTCCTGCTCGCGGCATTCGCCTTGGGCACGGTCGCGCATGCTGCGCGTGCGACGGGCATGTCGGTGGCTATGTCTGCCGCCGCGATGGCCGATGCGGATATGGGCGATTGCGATGCCTGTCCGGATGAAGGAAAGACGCCGATATGCGGCCAGGCCTGCCTGGCGCCTTTCGTCGGAATTGCGGCGAGCGTCGGCGTTGAGTTGCCGTTCGCAGCCTCCGATATCGCCGGCTCGGTGCTGAAAGCGCCGGACGGTCATGTCGGATCGCCTGACCCCTCTCCGCCGCGAACCACCTTCCTGAACTGACGTCCGGCCGGGCCTGCCCGCTGCCGGCGTCGACGATCGCCGGCGATTTTGTCGCCAGCGACCGCAGTTCCGCATGAGGCGTCTTCCCGACGTCGCATGCGGTTGAACGGCTGACTTTCAGGATGGTTGAACCATGTCCAGATTTCCTATGCCGGCGCTGACGCGTCGAGCCTTTGTTGCATCGGCGGCCGCAGGGGCGGCGAGTGCAATGTTGCCTTTGCTCCAGCAGCCCGGGGCTCATGCCGCTGCTGTGCGCGAGGTCCGGCTGAGGGCTGCGCCCGGTCGGGTGGCGCTGGTGCCGGAACCGTACGGCGAGACGCCGGCCTGGTGCTATAACGGGGCTGTTCCCGGCCCGGAAATACGCGTCCGCCAGGGCGAGCGCCTGCGGGTGGAGGTGGAGAACGGGCTTGCCGAGGAAACGACCGTGCACTGGCATGGCGTGCGCGTGCCGAACGCCATGGACGGCGTGCCGCACCTGACCCAGACGCCGGTCGAGGCGGGCGGGCGCTTCGTCTATGAGTTCGACGCGGTCGACGCCGGCACGTTCTGGTATCACCCGCACCAGCGCGGCTTCGAGCAGGTCGGGCGCGGGCTTTATGGGCCGCTGATCGTCGAGGAGAATGAACCCGTTCGCGTCGATCGCGACGTGACCTGGGTGCTCGGCGACTGGCGGCTGACCAAGTCGGCTGAGATCAGCGACGATTTCGGCAACATGCACGACATCCATCACAATGGCCGCGTCGGCAACACGGTCACCGTCAACGGCCGCGTGCCGGACAGCTTTGCCGTCAGCAAGGGCGAACGCATCCGCCTGCGGCTCATCAATACCGCCAATGCCCGCATCTTCAGCCTCGATTTTGCGGGCCATGAGCCGATCGTCATCGCGCTCGACGGCCAGCCGGTCGCGCCGCACGCACCGGACGGCGGACAGGTGGTGCTGGGGCCGGCCATGCGCGCCGATCTGATCGTCGACATGACGGGCGAGGCGGGCAGCCGGGTTTCCGTCGTCGACCGGTTCTATGAGGGGTTGGAATACCGCTTGGTCGATCTCGCCTATGCCGATGCTCCGCTTCGGGAGCGCGCGCCTGACTGGCAGATGGAACTGCCGGCCAATCCGCTGCCGGAGCCGGACCTTGAGACCGCATCCCGCAACGAGGTCGTCTTCAATGGCGGCATGATGGGCGAGATGGTGGCCCAGGACATGGGCGAGAGCATGGGCCCGGGCGCGCCGGGCGGCATGATGGGCGACATGAAGCCGGGCGGCATTATGGGCGACACGAATTCGATGATGGGAGGGATGATGCGGATGATGAACTCCGGCAGCGCCTGGTTCATCAATGGCGTCGCCGCCGATGAAGGCAGCCATGTGATGAAGCCGATGCTGACGCTCGCACGGGACAAGAGCCACGTCATCGCCATGACCAATGCGACGGCGTGGCATCACCCGATGCATCTGCACGGCCACTCGTTCCGGGTGATTTCCCGCAACGGCCAGCCGACCCCGCACCGCGAGTGGCAGGACACGGTGCTGGTTTCGCCGCGCGAGAAGGTCGAGATCGCCTTCGTCGCCGACAATCCCGGCGACTGGATGTTCCACTGCCACATTCTCGAACACCAGGCCGGCGGCATGATGGGCATCATCCGCGTCGCCTGAACATCAGAAATCCGAATGGAGAAACCGAAATGCGCAATATCCTGAAAACCCTTGTCCTCGCCTCGCTGCTCTCAGGCGCAGGTCCGGCACTGGCGGGCGAAAAGGACGTCACGCTCTACAAGAACCCGCAATGCGGCTGCTGCGAGGGCTATGCCGATTACCTTAGGGAAAACGGTTTTGCGGTTGAGGTGAAGCCGACGCACGACCTTTCCGCCATGAGCCGCGAGGCCGGCGTTCCCGACGACGTCCAGGGCTGCCATCTCTCCTTCATCGACGGCTATGTCGTGAGCGGTCACGTGCCGGTGGGAACGGTCAACAAACTTCTCACCGAGCGCCCCGACATCAAGGGCGTGACGCTGCCCGGCATGCCCATGGGCTCGCCCGGCATGAGCGGCACGAAGGAAGGCCCGTTCGAGATGCTGGAAATCCAGAAATCAGGCGGCGGCGGCGGCGTCTACGCCACGGAATAGGAGCGGTCCGATGATGATGGACGGTATGAACGGAACAATGATGTTCGGCATGGGCCTGGTGTGGCTGCTCGCGGTGCTCGTGCTCGTGCTGGGGGTGGCTGCGCTGGTCAAATATCTGTTCTTCAGCGGCAGATGAGAGGGGCGGCTGTTTTCTTGTCGATGTTCGGCGTCGCCGCGGCTGGCCTGGCCTGGACATGGCCCTGGCTCGCCGATCGGATGGAAGGCGACGACGTCACGATTGCGCGAGGCGAGACGCTGTATGCCGAGCACTGCGCCGCCTGCCACGGCGCAAAGCTCGAAGGGCAGCCGAACTGGCAAAGCCCGCTGCCTTCAGGGCGGTTGCCGGCGCCGCCGCACGACGCTTCCGGCCACACCTGGCACCATCCCGACGGCGTGCTCTTCCGCATCACCAGGGAAGGGACGGCGGCCGTTGTCGGCGGCGGCTACGAAAGCGACATGCCGGGTTTCGAGGGCATCCTCGACGACGAGGATATCCGGGCCATTCTCGCTTTCATCAAAAGTACATGGCCGGAACGGGAACGCGCCTATCAGGCGGAAATGAGCCGCCGGGAACGGGAGAAGACACAGTGAGAGCAGACCTGATCGCTTGTGCGGCACGTGCACTTCGGCCGAGAGAGCCGGCCATAAAAATGAAACCGTTATTCCTTGCGCTGGCTCTGCTGCCGGCTCTTGCGCTGCCCGCGTCGGCTCACCATCCGGGAGCCGATCTCGACGAGATGATGGGCAGCGAGGAGAAATTCTTCCAGGCGATCGACGAGCCGGCCGCGCCGCCCTTCGAACTGGCGAACGCCGACGGGAAGATCGTCCGCCTATCCGATTTTTCCGACAAGATCGTCGTGCTCAACTTCATCTTCGCGAGCTGCACGGATTTCTGCCCGATTCATTCGGAGGTGATCGCCGACATTCAGGAAAAGATCAACGCCACGCCGATGAAGGACACGGTGCAGTTCCTGACGGTCACGACCGACCCGGCCAAGGACACGGCAGCCGTGCTCAGGGACTATGGTCCGGCGCATGGGCTGGACGCGGAGAACTGGATGTTTCTCACCACGCTTCCCGGCCAGCCGGAGGATGCGACGCGAAAGCTGTCGGAGGAATACGACGTCCGTTTCGAACCGCTGGAAGACGGTCAGCAGATGCACGGCGCCGTCACGCATGTCATCGATCGCGGCGGGCGCTTCGCCGCGAAATTCCACGGCCTGCGCTTCGATACGCTCAACATGGTCCTCTACATCAACGGCCTCACCAACAATGTCGGGAAACCGGCCAAGCCCGAACCTGGCTGGTGGGACAGGCTGAAGGCGATGTTTCAATGAGTCTGGCTTGAGGCAGGGCCCTTCTGCTGTCCGCCCGGCAGACTGAGGATGAACTGGCGCCGCCATCGTTGAGTTCGGTCGAACTTCCGCTTTCTGCTGCTGCGCCAGCGACAACGCCGCGCGAAATATCGTTGAAGATGTGACCTTCTGGCCGGTAGGCGCGGGAAGTATCAGGTGCTGCAGAAAATCCCAATGGGCAAGGGGTCACGACCTAGCTGGGCATCGGCGAGGCTTGCTTCCCCATCTATTGTGGCTTTGCCGCGATGAGGCTGCCAGGCAGCGTACTTTTGCGCGCAGATCGCCCGAGCGCTACCCCATTTTGACCCAAACCTCGCATTGCGCCATGGCATAATCAATGGCGACGCTGCTTTTACTGGCCAAATCATCTTGATGGCGTCCTTCATCGCGGTTTAATTTTCGAAAAACACATTGCATAATCGAATTTGTTCTATATTGTTGCTTTGACAATTCATCGTCAGCTACCGGTGCTCCCATGGCGGATGTGTTTGGGGCGGTTACAGACAGCGCCCTTAATTGGATTGTGGATTTCGCCCATGCGCGGGCGCCGTTTCTTTTCAATTATGTCGCGCCGTCGCTCCGAATATTGACGGACGCGAACGGCAACCCGACGGGCACGCAGGATCTTTGGCTGGTCTGCGCTCCGGTTCCGGACTCGCTGCTTGGTCCGAACATGCCGAAATATCGAAGGATGTCGCCCTTCGGGGTGCCCGGAATCCCGGTAAAGCTGCCTTATTCAATCCAGATCGTAGACGCGACGATCGACTTCTATCCGGGCGACCAGGTAACTTTGCCGGCGGAGTCGCTGCCACCGCTCAATGCGCAGGCGATGGCACTGAAAATTTCATTGCTGTTCGGATTTCCCTGCACGAATACTGATCTGGTGAGCGCGATCATCCAGCATCAGACGGCGGCGATGCTCTTCGCGCCCATTCGATGGCCGGTGCTTCCGGTCACCGATCTTCTTTGCTTCACGGTCGACGTTTTCGCGACCGGCCGGCTCGCCGTGCAATCGACACCGACGGGCGGGCCATATCCGCTGCAGAATATCAGGCTTATTGTGGACGGCCTCGAACTGGTCGACATAGCACCCAAAGGCCTGGAAGGGGCAATCGAGTGCTACCTGACGGCGATGCTGCGCAATTACGTGCTGCCGCAACTTGTGCTTGGCCTGCAGAACCTGGTGATCAGCACGCTCGGCATGACGCTGACGCCGCACCTGACGCTCAACCTGCCCAACAATCCCGCGATCGAGCAGAACGAACTCCGCGTCTGGCTCGACGTGGACGTGACGTAGGAGCCGGCAGTGACCGACGTCACCTTTGCCGTCAGCGAGCGCGCCTTCAAGGCGGCGTTCAACAAAGCCTATCCATCCCTGCCGAGCCTGCCGTTCGATGGATCCAATACGGTACTGGGGCTGGTCTGGTACGGGGTCGAAGGAGCGATCCATATTGAAGGTGCGGGGGACATCGACTTCGAAGACGGCAACACGTTCCTGGTCAGTGAGCTCGATATAGGCTGGGACAAGCTGATCCTGCGGTTTGGGTTCGATATACCGCCCATCAAGATCGGCGGCTTCTGCCTGATCCGCATGCCCGAGGATTCCTGGTTCTTTCCCGGCGAGTGCATTTTGCCGTTCCCCGGAACAACCATATTCACCGGTGCGCCCGACATCGGCCCGATCACCCTGAATCTCAATGCGATCATTCCGTACGTGGTGAGCGAGGTCAGCGGGCGCTATAAAATCGGAATCCGAAAGGAAACCGACGCCATCTCCGGCAAGAGCTACCAGCGTATTTATGCCGATCCCGAGGCAATCGACGTCGATCCGATCTCTATCAACGACACGCTCGGAAAACTTCCCACCATCGTAAAGGCGGGCGTAGCCGTGGCGAGCGCGCAGATGCTGGCGTTCCTGCCGCAAGCCTGGATGGTGGATGTCGTGCTGTCATTCCTGGGAGTTCCGACGGTCACCGCCTATCTGCTGGACCTGCTTGATATCCATGACGACATGGAAGAATGGCTCATGGACGTGCTCAACGTGAGCATCGGCGTGGACAATCTGCTGATGCAATTGATCCTGGATGACATGTTGAAGAAGGATGCGGTGTTCGAGATCGAAGATCCCTATCCCTTCGTGCCGGCAGGCAAGATCGACGTCGCCGATTTCGGCGGCTTCCCCGTGCCGCCGGCCACGCCGGAGGTCGAACATCCGGCTATCGCGGCTTCAATCCTGAATGCGTCCGCTGAATTCGACGAAGACAACATGTTTGTTCGCTTTGATTTCGGTCCATGAAAATGCGCAACTCCGTTCCGCCGGCCTTTAGCGTAATTAATCTCGATTCGGCTGTGCTCGCCGGGACGGCTGTCATCGCACATCAGCTTGTCGAATGCGGAGACTGGGGCTTTGCAGTGGGCGGGCAGGAGGGCCAAACTTCCGGAACAGGAATCGTGCGGGTTCTCGATGGGGAGGGCCCGTTCCATGCGGCGCTCGATCTTGGGTCGCCCGCTGAAGTCCTCTCGCTGCGCAAGGGAGGATATCTACGTATCGGGGCGGGAACAGACGGAGGCGGATTCGTAACGCTGCATGGGCCCGAAGGCACAGACGAGGCTTGGGATTCACGGCGGTTATCGCGGGGAGACTTGTTCGCATTCCTGGTGTTCCGGCCCGGAAGCTATTTGATGACCAACGAGATCGGCGGATTAGCTTGCGAAATCCTTGTCGAATATCCGGACCCAAGGAAGAATACGGCGAAAACTAAGCCGCCATTCGAACCGGTGCGGCTTTCGTCAGCACAGATTGCGAAGAGCGAGCGGATCCGGATGAAGCCCGGACAAGGGATGGTTGTGGATGTAGAGTCAGCCGCGCGGCTGACCTTCGTGCTTCGGTCAGCCGATGACGGGCCGCCCGATATTGCCGAGTGGCGGCGCACACGGCAAACCGGCAGGGGCGGTGGCCTTACCACCCGTTCGTCGGATTGAGCAGGGCTTTCGAACTCGCCGCCGCCCGTCGCCCTCATGCGGGTCGACGGATGACTCTCACCTTGCCGCTGTTTCCTCCGCCGCAGAAGAGCTGATCGCCGCCATCCGATTCCATTCCCGACACGCCTACGCCGGGCGGCATATCGAGCTTCTGTAGAACCGCTCCCGTTTCAGGATCGAGACGACGCACATCGCTGCCGTCGGCGTCCCAGGTTGCATGCCACAGTTCGCCGTCTACCCAGGTGACGCCTGTGACGAAACGGTTGGAGTCGATGGTGCGAAGAACGGCGCCCGTTTGCGGATCGACCTGGTGGATCCTGCTGCCGCGATGCTGCCCCACCCAGAGCGTCCCTTCCGCCCAGGCAAGGCCTGAATCGCTGCCGCCTCCGGGCGCGGGAATGGTGGAAAGGACATCGCCGGTGGCCGGGTCGATCTTCTGGATGCGGTCCTCCGCGATCTGGAAGAGATGCTGGCCGTCGAAGGCCGTTCCCGCATGCGCGGCGACGTCGATGGCGCGCACGATTTGTCCGTTGGCGGGGTCAAGGGCGTTCAGCCTGTCGCCGGACGCGAACCAGACATGTTCGCCGTCAAAGGTGAGGCCGTGCACCTCGTCGACGTTTGGAAACGGACCGTATTCCTGGAGGATTTCGGCTTGAGAGTGTTTCATGTGTTCATTCCCACGGTGAGCGTCTGTCCGGAAATTCTACTCTGGCGAGTTTCGAAATGGAGCCTGAGGACCGGATTGACAGGGACTGACCCTAGCTCCTTGGCAACGGACCGGGGAGTAACAATGTCGTCGGGAATCCCGGCACGGGCGGGGTCATCCAGCGGCGCGCCCGCCCGCGGCCGAACGGCTGCACCTTGCCCGCTTCCGCAAGCTGTTCGAGCGTCCGCTGCACGGTGCGCGAACTGGCGCCGAGCGCAATCGCCAGAGCCGAACTCGACCACGATTCACCGTCGGCGAGGAAGGCGAGGACCGTTGCATGCTGCTCTTCCACCGGCGGCGCCATCACGGCGACCTCGCGCGCGCGCCGCGGCGCCAGCGCAAAACCCCGGTCGGTCGCGTTGACCTCCGCCAGCGCGACAAGCTCGGAGCGCAGCCGTCCGATCTCGACCCGCAACCGAGCGCGATGCGATTCATCGGCGTGCCTGGCCCGGAAGGCGCGGCGGACGAGCAGATCCCTTGGCGCGTCGCCCGGCCATTCTTCGGCCAGCGTGCGCGCCAGGGAGAACAGCACCGGACGGGTCGCAAGCGAGACCACCGTGCCCGCGTCGCGGACAACGTTGCGGCAGGCGTCCATGACGAGCGTGTCGGAGGCCAGCAATGCCTCGACCTCTTCGAGCAGGAGGGGGCGTTCCCCGCCATCCGCGATCAGGCGCGCAGCCGGCCGGGTCATCAGCAGCGAGACGCTTTCGACTTCCGCCTTCAGCGCGGGAATGCCCGCAACTCGCGCGGCGTCTTCGGCCCGGGCAAGCGCCGCGCGCGCGATTTTCGTGCGCACGCGGCGAATTGCTATTCCCGCTGCCGCCAACTCATAACCGGCTCTCAAGGCGGGTGGGAGTGGCGTGGGATCAATCTGGGAAAGCAGACGCTCTGCCTCATTGAGGCGGCCGATCAGGAGCAGGCGCCGGGCCGCGAGCGTCCCTGCATGGGCGGCGTTGACGCGGTCGTCGTGCTTTTCAAGCGCCGCCCGCGCCGTGTCGAGCGCCTTGGCCGGCCAGGTGAGGTCACGCGAGACGAGCGCGATCTCGGCCTCGGCAACGACACATCGTGCGCGGGCCACGACGTCCCTGGAGCCGAATGCGCGCGCCGCGCTCTTGAGGAGCGACTTCGCTCGCACGAGATCGCCGAGCTGCGCCATCGCGATGCCCCTGAGCGCGAGCGCCGGCGCATCGTCGCGCAGGGCAACCCGCTTCAACGCGCCAAGGGGATCGCCTGCCGCAAGCGCGCGGGCGGCGGCCGTGATCAGCGAGTCCATCGGAATCCCGTCACACTTGTTACTCTCGTCATTCGCTGTCCGTCACTAACCTACCTCTCGACAACCAGCCAGCACGTCGCACCGGCAATGGTGCAACGACTGACAATCACGACAACAATCATCGGAGAAGAACCATGACGGCACACATGACAGGGACACGTGACGAGTGGGTTGCAGCGCGGATTGATCTGCTCGAGGCGGAGAAGGAATTCACGCGGCGCAGCGACGAACTGGCGCAGAAGCGGCAGGAATTGCCGTGGGTCCGCATCGAGAAGGAGTATCGGTTCGAGACTGACGAAGGAAGCGCCTCGCTCGTTGACCTCTTCAAGGGACGCTCTCAGCTCCTCGTCTATCACTTCATGTTCGGCCCGGACTACACGGCCGGGTGCCCCTCATGCTCGTCGGTCGCGGACGGGTTCAACGGCGTTGTCGTCCACCTCGAGAACCACGATGTCGCTTTCTCGGCCGTATCGCGTGCGCCACTGGAAAAGCTGCAGGCGTTCAAGCGGCGGATGGGCTGGACCTTTCCCTGGGCTTCAGCCGCCGCCAGCGACTTCAATCGTGATTTCAGCGTCTGGTTCACGGAGGAGGAGCAGCGCCGCGGCGGCATCGAATACAATTTCCGCTGCGAGCCGGCGATGGCCAACCGTGCAGCGAAAGAGCCGCTGGCCGGCGGCACCATGCAGGAGTGGAAGCCGCGCGGCAGCGAAGGGCCGGTGGCGCAGCTCGCGGGAATGACCGGGACAGACGTGCCCACCTACACGCGAGAGAGACCGGGCTTGAGCGCCTTCGTGCTCGAGGACGGCGTGGTCCATCACACCTACTCCAGCTATGCGCGCGGCGTGGACAGCGTATGGGGCATGTACCATTGGCTCGACCGTGCACCCAAGGGGCGCAACGAGAACGGCATTTGGTGGCGCCACCACGATGAGTATGGCCGGGGCTGACGGTTCGATGCCTCTCCACCCCGACAGGGCCAAAGCGATGCCGGTCAGCCGACCTGCCGGCGATCCATGCGACCAGCCTGCCGCGCGGCGCGCGGCGGACCGGCTGTCGCTTGCGGCCGCGCCGACCTTCGCGATGATGGCGCTGCTCACCGGCGTTCTTGGCGGCGGGGATATCTGCTCGGCCACGCAAGGTGCATGGCCGCTGAGCGGCATGGTTCCGATGTACCTTTTGATGAGCGCCTTCCATTCGGCGCCCTGGCTGAAGCTTGTCTCCAGCCGATGAAGCGGAGCCCGCCGGTCGCGATCCGGCGGGCGCGCAGCATTCTACCGCCCGTTCACCAGATTGAGGATGAGCTGGTGGACGGCGCCGCCATTGCTGAGTTCCACCCGGTCGAAATCCCGGCTCTTCTGCCGCTGCGCCAGCGACAGCGCCGAGAGCCGTTTCGTCATCTCGGTCCTGATCTTGCGGCATTCCGGATCGTCGGGAACGGACAGGCCGACGGTGGCGGCCTCGATCGCCTTCACCATGTCGATGATGAATTCGCCATGCACCTTCTCATGGGCGCGCACGCCGGCTGAAAATTTCTCCCAGAGTCTGTTCGTGGCGTCCGGGAGTTTTTCGGCGGGTTTTGGCAGCCTGTAGGTGATGATGAGCTTCGGCCGCGCCGAGACAAGCGTGCAGGCGCCGTCCTGCGGCTCGTATTTGCGCCGCCAGGTCAACTTGAAATCGGTGTAGGCGATGGCGCGGCCGATGCCGGCTTTCGGGCCGCGCTCGCCGATCGAGGCGTAAAGCTCGGGGCCGGACTTGCCGGCGACGGCGTAAGGCTCGACCTTCTCGACCGCCTGCCACTCCGCAAGGGCGGCGGTCGGCAGGGAGGCGAGGGCGATCGCCAGAAGCAGAAGTTGGATGGTGGATTTCAAGCGATTCCCCGCAGGCTGGTTGCGGGCGGCAGACTAGGGGGAGCGCCGAAGGGTTTCAACCGGCCGCTGCGCCGGACCGGAGGTCCGACGAGGCTGGAACCGGACGGGGAAGCTGCCCCCGTCAGACGCGCTTGCCGTTGGAGGCGAGCATGGTCGCCCGTCCGCCGCTCGGCACCACGACGAGCTGCTTGATCTTGCCCTGCTTGAAGGCGTTGAGGAACCGGTCGTAGTTCTTGAAGGCGACGCAGCCATGCGATTCCGCCCGCCCGCCGCGCAGCAGGTAGCTGTGGGTGAGGAAACCGTCGCGGCCGTGCTTGTTCTTGCCGTCGACGGGCAGCATGCGGATCGCCTCGACGCCATGGAAGCGTTTTTCGCGCATCTTGAGGTTATAGGTGTGCGGCGGGGTCGGGCCGCTCATCTTGACATGCGCGTAGCGCGGGTTGTCGGCCATCTTGCCGATGCCGGAATGGGCCTCGAGCACGGTCCCGTCGGGCATGTAGACCTTCGCGGCGCTGATGTCATAGACGGCCACGTTGCCACGTGTCCTGGCGCCGCCGCCAAAAAGGCTCCGGAGCGACTTGCCGATTCCGCCGCCGCGGGATCCCGATTCCGCCGGCTCGGACGGCCGGGCATAAGCTTGCCTGCGCGGTTGCGGCTTTTCGCGTTCCACGGCCGTCGGCGCCGCCGGTTCCTGGGTCCGCCGGACTTCGGGTTTGCGTGTCTCCGGGGCAGGCTCGCCGGCTCGCTCGTAAGGCGGGCGGGGCTGCGGTACGGGATAGGCCTCAAGGTCTTCGAGATCCGGCAGGGCGGCAGCGTCGTCCCCGGCGTCCAGATTCGGATCCTCGGACCCTGCCAGATCTTCCTCGGACGGCTTCGCCAGGAGCGCCGACAATGCGGCGCCGGCAGCGCTTGGGGAGGGGTCGGCATAGGCGAGCATGGGCAGGGCGGTCTTGTAGGCCGGCGCCGACGCAAATCGTTCTTGCACGGGCGCGCCGGCCTTTGCGGTGGCTCGGTGCGCCTTGGCGGAACGGGATCGCTCGAAGAGGCTGGCAAGTTTCTCGGACGTCAGCGCGGCCTTCTCTACGACTTCGTCGAAGCGCGACGCGGCGCCGCTCGGCCCGGATTCTTTGGATGCTTCGGCAAGGCGGGCGGATTTGGCCGCGGCGGCATCAAAGCTCGCGGCCAATGGCAGGGTTCTGCCGGCAGACAGGCTCGCGGTCATGAAGGGGCGATTACCGGCGGATATTTTCGCGGCCATCACGGCCTGCGCCGCCGTCACGGGCAGCCTGGACGCCTTTGCGGTTTCGGCGTGGCTGTCCGGCAGTCGCGGCTGCAGCCCTTCGTCCATGTGGACCTGCGGCTGGGGCATGAAACTGGCCGGACCGGAAACGACGGAACTGCCCAGCGCGACCGTTCCGGCCACCGACCACACGGCAGCGACCGCGAAGGCGGTGCCGAAGGAAGTGACCAGCAGCGGGCGCAACATGCGGCGCAAAAACCGCACAGGAAAAGCTTTACTCACAAACACATACCCAAGCCGGCAAATCCCGCAAAAGGGCTTCAGGTCGGAGAGCGACCGTGGCTGCGTGACGTCCGGATTGTCCCCATCTTGAACGACTGATCGAAAAAGGATGGCGAAATGTGGTTAAATTTTGCTTGCGGGAATCCAATCTGTTCGAAGAGGGTTTTTTTAAAGCCTGAGCAGGCTTCGCCGGCGGCCGGTCGGGCGTCGCCAGCGATGGGGAAACAGCGGCGTGAGGAATAGCGCTCTCAGTCGTTGCGCCTGACGATTTTCAACACCAGGAGAATTATGCCGACGGCGAGGAGGGCGACCCCGGCGGTGATGAGCCAGGCCGACCCGGACCTGTAGCCTTCCGCGGCAAGCAGGAAGCCGAAAACCAGCGCAACCAAGGCGCCGAGCTTGTTGATCACGGTTTCACCGGAGACGGCCATGCTGAACCTCCGAGCATGAGAAATAATCTACCCGCTGCTCTGCAAAGTAGCGTTCGCGGACGGGATAGTCGAGTTCGCCTGGTTGCAAATCCCGGACCTTGGCAGGCTCGGTTCACTCGGCCGCCAGCGTGTTTTTGTAGATGACGCCGTCCTTCATGATGATCTTGAAGTTGGCGGCGGGATCGGCCACGAGGTCGATGTTTTCCAGCGGATTGCCTTCGACGAGCAGGAGGTCGGCAAGCGCGCCTTGCTCGACGACGCCGAGCTTTCCCGGATAGGGATTGCGCTTGCCGGACAGCGCCAGCAGTTCGGCATTGGTCCCGGTTGCCATGGCAAGCGCTTCGGCGGGCGTGTACCAGCGGGTGAGCGAGGCGAGGATTGCCCCTTGCTGCGCCGCCATCGCGCGCGAGAACAGGACGTCGGTGCCCCACGCCGTCTTGATGTTGTATTTCTTCGCGAGTTTGTAAGTCCTATCGATACCGGGCCATACCTCGTCGGCCTTGGCCCGCTCGACCGAACCCTCCCGCAGGCCCGTCCTCATCGCTTCGTGAAGCGGCTGCAAGCTCAGCCAGATGCCCTTTTCCGCGATCAGCTTGGCGTCCGCCTCGCTCATGAGGAGGCCGTGCTCGATGCACTTCACTCCGGCCGCGATGGACATTTGGACCGCTTCCGACGTGAAGGCGTGCGCGGCGACGTAGGTGCCCCAATTCTCGGCAATTTCGACGGCCGCCCGCAATTCGGGCGCGGTGAAGGTGGTGACGTCGAGCGGGCTGTGGGGCGAAGATACGCCGCCGCCCGCCGTCACCTTCAACAGCACGGCCCCTTGCATGAACTGCTCGCGGGCGCGCAGGCGCACCTCGTCGGGGCTGTCCACGACGATGCTGCCGCCGTTTATCTCCATGGGGGTGAACAAGCCTGGCTTCCGA
>NZ_AHAM01000263.1 GCF_000236565.1 Mesorhizobium alhagi CCNWXJ12-2
TCGCTTGACGCCTTGGCGCGAGCCGAAGCGGCCTTCTCCATCGCCGTTGTAAGCGTCGGGGAAGGCCAGATAGATGCGATCATAGAGTTCCGGCAACTGGCCGGCGATTAGCAGGGCGCTGTGAACGGCGGAGCTGTGCAACTCATGCGTATAGTCTCCGCCGCTCGCCCTGGAGACCCGATCGTCGCTCATCAGCCGGTCGAACTCCTGCGCGCAAACGCCCTTATTGCTATAGATGGCCTTGGGCGGCACGCGGATATCCACTGGAAGGTCGGCGACGGAAAGCGGTATCCAGGCGAGCGCCACGAGGTCGCGGACCTTGATCTCGCCACCATCATTGGTTTTCCACTCGACGCGGCCGGCCATCGCCGCCGGCAGCGCCTTGCGCAACTCGTCATAGAAGCCCTTCTGGTTGGCCTTCGTCTCCAGCTTCAGTTCGACATTGTTGTTGCGCGCCGCGCAGATGTCGAGGAGCGATTGGTTGAACTCCTCGACGGTGTCTTCACTTTCCAGATCGGACGGAACGAGGATTTCCAGGGGAACGAGAAAATCGAGCGGACCCGGATCTTCGGTTTCGCCCTTGCGCAGCGCCTCGATATCCTGGCGGTTTTCGGCCCATGCCTCCTTGAGCTGGCTCCACCCCTTGATGCGTCGCAGCAGCTTGTCGTCGCCCAGCGCCACGGCAAGGATATGGGTGCCGATGGCGAGCATGTTGTGGCCGCCATCGAGAATACCCTCGATCTTGGGATTCTCAAATCGCAACTCGTAGCGGTTGCGCTGCAGCTCTTCATAATCCGACGAACCGACCAGCACTCCCTTGGTCTTGAACGGAAATGTCTCGGGCGTATCGCGGATGCTTTCGATGATGTCGGCGGTAACGCGGCCGGCCTTGGCCTCGCGTGGATTGGCTTCCAGGTCGGCGGCGTCGAACAGCTTGAGCATGTTCTTGGCGCGCACAAAGCCGACGAGCCGCTTGACCGGCCCTTCACTCTGGTCGGCAACCTGTTCAAAACGAATTATGATCTTGTCGGGATTCATGTCGGTGTCTCCATAGTTTTCTGGAGAGACCGATTCCGGGCGCGGGCCACTATGTGACGGCGCATGACAGGACGCCGCCCTTTCGGGGACTATCTCGTCAGGCATCGACGCTTTGCAGCGACCTTACAACCAGAACCGTCTCGGGTTCATTTTTCCAGCTCCCTTTTCAGAGAGCGGGTTCTGTGTCGCACCAAATGCAGCCGGCGTCAATGGGCGCAGATAAATTTATCATGATCTAATCTTGCGAGTTTCTTTCCTTTGCTTCGGCCGCCGCAACCCGCCGGTCTCGGAGATAATCTTCAACCTGCGTAATTTTTCGCGTAGGCTTTCGCGACTTCGCGGACCGCCGTGATGGCGGCTCTCACATCGGCGACAGGGACGGGAACCGCGAGATCATGAGAATAGGGGTTCAGGACGAACCGCTTGTGCGGTTCCAATCCCTTGAGAGCATCCAGCCTTGGCTGATCTTGGGCGACATGTGTCTTTGCAGCCGTCAAAAGATCGTTGAGATCGGGTCGCCGATCATCTTGGAAATACGGGAACTTCACACCTCGTTTGATGCAGAACCGCCTTAGCACCAGCTCGCAAGCCGAACGGGCGTAGTTGGAGGCCGCCGCTGGGTGGTTCTCGTCGAGAAACGCTTCGGCCTGACGTAGGGTGGCCTCCGCCATGTCGTTCGAGACCGAGCGGACGATGGGAACGAGAAGACCGTCGCCGTCAAGGCGCTCGTAAATCTCCATCGCTTTCCAGCCTTCGGCCGAAAGCTGCTCGCGAGCAAGCTGGAACCAGTAGCGATCATGCGTCAGCAGGATGATCTGCCACTCGTGGAACAAAGTGGTGATAGCTTCAAGGACTGGCCGGCGGTGCGTCGCGTCCAGGCTAATCAAAAGATCGTCCATCACCAGCAATTTGAGCCTATCTTTTCCGGGCGGCACACAAGCCAGCCTTGCCGCCAGATATATTGCAATAGCGAGCGCGGATTGACGGGCTTCGTTGAGGAAGCTTTGAGGTGATGAGGGTTGGTGGGTACGGAAACGCACGGTTGGCGTCAGCATCTGGTTCTCGAGCGCTCGTGGTTCCTGCCTGGTCTCCTCCCGGTAACGGATGGGAGAGAAATGCAAACCAACGAGATGAAAATCGTCGGCAGACAGCACGCTCAAAAGCTTTCGCAGCAGCGGCCTTGCTTTCTCTTCGAGTGCTTCTAGCGCCTGCCGCATCGCTTCGTTGAAGCGCTTGCAGGCCGCTTCGACGTCGCGGATGTAATGTTGTGGCCGCCGCCTACCCGTCGCTGTCGTCACACGCGCGTTGAAGGCAGTTTGCAGTTCCTGCCACAGTTCGCCGACATTGCGCTTGGTGCCACCCCCCTCCAGCGCAATTTCGAAATCCGCGAGGAGGTGCGTGACAGCGAGGTCGAACAAATTGGGCGGCGTATCCGGGCCGGCAGCGCTGTAGTTCATCTCGCGCAATCGGTTATGCGTGAGGAAAGCCGAACGCCGCGCGGTGTCGACCACGTCGGACGATGGATGACCCGCCGCCGTCCAGGCCAATACGCTATTATCAGTCAACGTGACGCGCACACTGGGCGCGGGAGGTTCCGTGAAAACGTTGTGGAGTTTGACTATGTCGGGCGGATTTATCGAGAATAGCCCACGAAGGGCGCGGTAAATCGAGGATTTCCCCGCCCCGTTCTCGCCGAACACCAGCAGATTGCAGCCATTATCGTCGAGATCGAACGCACCAGGGCAGATGGAAGGGAAGGCGCGGAAGTCGGAAATGTCGATACGGCGGATGCGCGGAGCGGCAGCCAGAGGCTCGGGAGAGGTGACCGGCTCGGCTGCGTCGGCCAGCACGACTGGCGCTATGGATTCTTCCATCACTGCCGCCCCTCAATGATCCTGACCGCCTCAATTGATTGCAGTTCGAACAGCGTCGCGTAGAGCGGGTGGGGGGGATCGACCAAAACAGCACTCCACTCTTCGGCCTGGCGGGCGAGCGCCTCACCGTTCAAGCCCGCGAGCGCAAGAAGGCCAGCTTCCCGGGCGGCATCGAAAGCCGAAATGTTCCGCGTCGCAAACTCTTCCGGGAAAAAAAGTTCATATACGAAGGCGTTGATCAGGGATTCGAAGCGCGCGCGCGGCTGGGCGCGGGCAAGGATCGCATCTACGGCGACGGTGATCATGACCTCCTGTTGAGGGGAGGGGGTGGGGATGGGGATGGTGCCAGAATAACGGGGCTCGAAATCCAAAAACCCCCCCTGTTTGGCCGAAAACGTCTGGCGCGCGAACCAGTCTGAAGTTGTCGAGTTAACGATGGCGAGACCGAGCTGCACGGATGGTGGGACGAAGATCGTCGACTTGTTGTTGCTGTAGTGACGTTTGAAATCCGGTGCAGCTTCGGAGCGGGATACGATTGCCGGAACAATGATCTTCGGCTGCTCGAACGCATCCCAGTAAGCGCAGCTTCGCAATTCCCAGAAATAGTGGCCCTGATCGTAGCGATCGATAAGTCCTTGCCTCAGGCCGTCCACAAGCCACCACTTATAGATCGCCGGGTGCCGCTTCGCGAAAATCGCCTCGGCCTCGGCCTCCGGCTTGCCTGTCCATGGATGGATCATATTCTCCGAGGACGGTATCTTGATCAGCCACTTGTCCGCCGGCTCGACCTGCCAACGCTTCACGTCGCGTCCGCGCAAGAACGGCTTGATGATTTCTTCGCTGGCCGGATCGTCGATCAGCTTGGCCCGCCTGGCCCCGTCAATGACGAAGGCTTCGTTCAGCCCGGTTTTGATGCCGTAGTAGAATCGCCCGCCGCACCAGTCGCCGAGCGAAGTGCCCGCGGCGCGAAGGCGCGCGAGAAGATCGCGCTTGTCCTGCCGCTCCAGCTGCCAACCGGTCGAAAGTAGCGACGTCTGCGGCATCGCGAAGGCATCCTTCTGGAAACGCTCGGGAAAGCCCTCCGACGGTTCCCCAGGCGTCCAGTTCAGCGCGCGGAATGTTTCGGATGCAGAGGGTGTCTGGCGAACTTTTCGCCGCTTCGCGACGACGATGGTTGGGTAGGCGATCGCCTCGAAAACCTCCGCGTCGCCGAAGTCGATCACTGACAAGAGCCGCATCTCTTCCGAGAACCACTTACGCAGCTTGGCGCCATAGCCGGCGCGATACCATTTGTTCGAAGTTATGAAGGCCAGCGCGCCGCTTGGCTTGAGCAGACGAACCGCGCGTTCATAGAAATAAATATAGAGATCGGCCGTGCCGGTGAAGGTGTCGTAATCGCGCAGCTTCGTCTTGAACGCTGGCTCCAGCTTCTCCTGCCTGACATAGGGCGGATTGGCGAACGCGATATCGAAACAACCCTCTGTCCCGTCATTGAAGCCGAACATCCATTCGGCATCGAAGAAGAGGGCTGCGGCGTTGGCGTCGAACGGATCCCAGGCGGCTACGGCGCGTGCGTCCTCCGCCGGAAACCCGCCACCCTCTATAAGGATCTCCCGCTGCCGCTCCCGCAACACCTTGATGCGCTTCTGGGCTTCTATCTTGGCGCGGCGGTTGTGGGCGGAAAACAGACTGGCGTTCGCTTCACGGCGCTCGGCCTCGATGTCCTTCAAGCGGATATCGCGCAACTGCAACTGTGGGGAGCTCAGCGGCCGAAGCGTATTCGCTGCGACGAACTTCATCTCCAGGTTGGGCAGTGGTGTCACGCCCCGGTTGGGCGCATTTTCGTCAACCTTCTGTTCGACGGCCAGCGCGATAAAGCAGCGCAGCTTAGCGATCTGCACCGCGATCGGCTGGATGTCGACGCCATGCAGGCAGCCCTCGATCAGATAAAGCTTTCGCGCATAATCGGCATTGTGGCCTGTCGAGAAGGTGGCGTCGAACTCGGCCAGCCGAGCTTCGGCGCTCGCAATGTCGCGCGCGCGGTCGGTCGGTGAAGGGGTTTTCCGGGCGTCGTCGAGACGCCGCTCGAGCGGCTTGCGGTTCGCCGCCTTCCAGCGCGAACCGTCCCGGTCGAGTCGGTCCAGCACATGAACGAGCTTTTGCAGCAGTCCGAGTGGAAACGCGCCCGAGCCGACGGCCGGATCGATCGCGCGGCAGCGCACGATGGTACGGATCAAGGCCTCGGTCTCGGAGTTCGAAAAATCGCCGTCCTTCGGCGTATCGGCGTAGCTCAACAGCCGGCGCAACCGCCCCTCGCGGTTGTCTGCTTCGTTCTTCGCAGCTTTCGCTTGCGGCAAAAGCGCGAGTTCGTTTTCCGCCGGGCCGAAATCGAGGCCCGGTGCACGTGGCCTGATGCCAGTCTCGCGATCGGGGAGCGCAGGCGTCAGATAGGCGATCAGCGCCTCGTCAACCATGAAGTCGACTACCTCGCGCGGTGTGTAGAAGCTGCCCGACTTGTTGCGGGCCGTCGTCTGCGTGTCCTCATTGTAGGAGGCCAGCAGGTTTTCGAAGACTTTGCCGAGAAGCTCCGGATCCAGCGCCGCTTCTTCTTCGAGAGGCGTGTTCTCCTCCACAGTGAATTTGTAGTCCTCGAACAGGTCGATCAGCCCCTTCACGTCCCGCCGCGTCGAGCGATTGTAGAATTTTGACAGATCTGCATTTTTTTGCCCGCCAAAAAAAAGGGCATTCTGAAGCCGCGGCTGCCGGTCTTCCTCCTCTGAAAACCCATCGATTCGCAGCACCAGATCCTTGGACCCTTCTCGCCTGGCGCGCCCGGCGCGCGGATCGTCGGCCTCTATCTCGAGGTCGAGGCAATCGAACAAGCCGCCATTCAGGAACGGTACGTCGTCAAACATCCGCTTTGCCGCGTCGGCATCGGCGAAGGACGCCTTGTTGCGGTATTTATTGTGCACGAGATAGGCGGTGGTCTTGCCGGAAGAATCTCGCGGCAGCCAGTCTCGCTCGTTCTGCTCCGTGTTTAGGCAGGCGAAGAAAAGGTTCTGCAGCACTGCAGTGTAATAGGTGCATCCTCCCGGACTGTCGGTGGGCCCCTCATTGAGCAGTTCGCGCAGCGCTCCCGCATCGAAGAGATCGTCGCTCACCAGCCGCTTCTGCTTGATGAACCAGACGAATATCAGCCGCGTCAGCAATCGGATGAGGCCGGTCTGGCGTTCGCCCTCGTCATTGCCTTGGCCTGGCGGGAAATGAACAATGCCCGGCGTGCTTGCCCAAGCGAACCAGTCGGCAAGGTCGCGATAGAAGCGCTTGTTGAGGTCCGACGCCGACAACACTTTCAACCATCCGTCATAGAGAGAGCGGAAGTCGACAGGTGAGGGGCGCAGGCTGGACAGCGTGAGATCGGCGAGGATCTGAATGTGGGCGCGGTGCGGATTGACGAGATCGATGTCCTTGACCAGGCTCACGCGTCCGCCGACGACCGATCGAGTGAGGTCGCGCCGGTTTTCGCGGCGGTCGATGACCGAAAGCGTCGCTGTCTTTCCGTGGCGAAAGAGCACGATTGCGGGCATGTGGAAGCCCTTGTTGAGCTCCCGCGTGATGTTTACCAGCTGGCGCCGCGACCACGCTCCATCATCGAGATCGAGTGCCAGGAAAACGAAGCTGTCGATCTGCCGTTGCTGGTACGCCTTCTCCGTTCGAGGGTCGCTGCCGCGGGAGAGTGCGGGCAGTTCGTCGCCAGTCAGCTGAAAAATCAGGTCAAGCGCACGCCAACGGCCGATCGTCTCGAACTTCTCGTGGCCGATGCCGACGGCTTCGAGCAGCGCACCTGGATCGCTTCCCGTCTCAAGGGTTTTCGGGCTGGAATAGCCGAGCGAGCACAGAAACCCGTCGCCGGCTTTGCGCAGGTTACCTTCTGCAAGCCGCTTGATCGCCGAGCCGACTTCGCCAAGCCGTTCCGTGGAGTGGTTCATCCGGCGCTTCCGTCTCCCGGCCGAACGATCAGCCAGGTGATCAACTCGTATTCAGACTCGATGCGCGCCTGCGCGCCCGAATCGTCCAGCTTTCCGCCGCGCCCCATCGCCAGGCCCGCCGCCGCCCTGGCCGCGTAGGCGCGGCCGATGTCGGCGACGGCGTTGGCCGAAAGCCTGTCGTAACGTTCGAGCTTCGCACCGTGCTCGGTCTCATCATCAAAAGCATCGCAAAGCGCTTCGAACGGCTTCGAACGACCGGAGCAAAGCGCCTCCAATGCCGTCAGGATCGACTTCGGCTGCGAAAATCCGTGGCGGATGCTCCCGTCGTCGCGGACATAGACGAGATAGAACGGCTCCAAAGGATTGACGTTCGCCTCGCCGGCTTCGCCCTTCCGCCTGAGGCAGAAGATAACGCCGGGCTCGAAACGGCCGCCCTCCACCTGGACCGGGGTCAGCGCATGCAGGCCCAACGGGGCATCGCGCAATTGGTCGGCGTTCTTTCGCGCATAGGCAAGCAGATCGGCGCGGAATTCGTCGAGCGTGAACTCGGTGAGGCTGACGCCTTCGCCGGCTTCCTCCAAATCAAAAACCTCGGTCTGCAAACGCCGCAGCTGTTCGTCGCGCCAATGGAACTCACCTTCGGCGGCGTCACGCGCCTCGGCCAGCAAATTGTCCTCGCCGGTCGCGGAGAGATCGACCAGCGCCATTCTCGCTTCGACCCGGTCCTTCAGGTTCAGATAGCGGTTGAGATCCTCCGTCGGCCAGAAGTTTACCATCTGAACGGTGTCAGTCTGCGAGCCGATCCGGTCGATGCGGCCGAAGCGCTGTATCAAGCGCACCGGGTTCCAGTGAATGTCGACATTGACCAACAGGTCTGCGTCCTGGAGGTTCTGCCCCTCGGAAATGCAATCGGTGGCGATCAGCAGATCGATTTCGGCTTCCGGCATGCCGCGCATCGCGGCGCGCTTCTTCGAGCGCGGCGCGAAATTCGCCAACACATCCTGAAAACGCGCTTTGCCGACCGTCGCCTGGCAGCCGCTTCCGGTGACGAGCCCACTATGCATGCCATGCGAACGGGCCAGCGGCTCGAGCTCGCGGTATAGATAGCGCGCCGTGTCGCTGAATGCGGTGAACAGAATGACTTTCCGGTTGCGGGCGCCATCCCTGTTGATCGTCGGATTCCACGCCTTCGCGGAAACCAGTTCCTTCAGTTGCGCAAGCTTGGCGTCGCGCTCCGGACCGACCTCCGCGGCGGTCGCGGCGAGCTGCGCGACGCGTTCGCGATCCTGGCGCAGCGCAGCCTCCCACACATCGGTTTGGATATGGCGCAGATCGTATTTCAGCCGTCCGCCGACTTCAAAGGCGGACGCGAGATCCTCATCGCCCTCCATCTCATCGTCGAATTCGGTTTCTAGCGCCGAAATCGCGGGTCTTGAATCACGAAAAGCTTCGATCTCGGCCAGCCGCCGGTCGATGCGCCCCACGATGCGCTCCATGGTGTGCCCGAAGGAACTAACCGAACTTTCTAGCCGCTTCAGAAAGCCAATCTTCATCATTGCGATCAGGTATTTCTCGCGATTGGCTTGGTCGAAACCAGCGGTTCGGCGGTCGCGTTCATTGTAACGCTCTCGATACTCCAGGAGCACAAAAGCGAATGGGTTGTAGAGCGCGAGGTTCAGTTGCCCGATCTCCCGGTCGATTTCATCGAAGGTCGGAAATGACCCAACGAGGTCCACACCGGGAAACCTGGAGAGCGGAGGCAGCCGAGCAGGAAAGCGGCCAATTTCGTCCAGCGTATCGGCGTAGTGCCGCTCGATATGTCTGCGCGACCGCGCGATGGACACACCGTCGAGCAAAGTGGTCAGCGCCGGCGGCAGCCTCGCCATCAAGGCAGCGGCGTCACGCTCCCCGGACTTGGTCCATTCGGCGAAGCGACGACGCGCATCTCCGATCAGCGACGACAGGTTCGGAGCTCCCAACGAACGGAAGGCGTCCGACTTCCCCTTTGCGATGAGGCCGAGCTGCGCTTTCAGGTCCGCCAGATCATTATTGACCGGAGTGGCGGACAGCATCAGCACCCTTGTCGGAACGCCCGCGCGGACCACTTCGTCGATCAGGCGCTGATAGCGGCTGCCTGCCGCGTTCCGGAACGCGTGCGACTCGTCGATCACGACCAGGTCGTAGGCGGCCCAATTAATGCGCGAAAGATCAATGTCGCCGACATGTCCCCGCTCGCGCGTCAGATCCGTGTGCGAAAGGACCGTATAGTTGAACTTGTCGTCCCGCAGCGGATTCAGGTCGGAGTTGTTGCCCGCGAGGTATTCGGTCCAGTTCTCGCGCAACTTCTTGGGACATAGGACCAGAACGCGCTGATTGCGCGATTCGTGATACTTAATCACGGCTAGCGCGGTGAGCGTTTTTCCGAGGCCTACGGAATCTGCTAGAATGCATCCTCCGTGACGATCCAGCTTGCCCAGTACGGCGCGCACGCCGTCCCGCTGGAACCGGTAAAGCATATGCCAGATCGCAGTATCGGAAAATGCTATGGAACCAAGGCGTTCTTCCTCAATCGCCTGATCATCCAGAAACTCCTCGAACAGATGGAACAGCGTCTTCTGGTAGATGAACTCGGGACTACTATGCCGATACATCTGCTCCAGGTGTCGAAGAACCTCGTCCTTCACGTCGACGGTCAAAGCTTCATCAGCCCAGATTTCGTCAAACCAGGACAGCAGATCCTTGCGATCGCGGTCTCCGTCCACCACGAGATTCAATTCGATGTTCGGCCTCTCGATCAGCCCCAGCCCTTTGAGCGTAAAATTCGAGCTCCCGACCATAGCGTGTTCCCGCGCGCCATCGTGGACATGTATCATTTTTCCATGAAGAAGACCGGCGCGACGAATCGAACGAACGTCGACTTTTGAACGGATCCAATCGGAGCAGCTACGGGCGGCGGACCGTTGCCGCAACTGCTCGGTCAACGCCAAATTGTCCTCATTAAGCGTGAAGGCTGGAGGATTTAGATATTCGGACTCAATACTTGAAAGAAAACGCGGTTCGCCGAACAGGAAGCGCATCGAATGGATTGGCTCGAGCGTAGCGCTCAGCCGCCCGTAAGTGGCGCTGGTGAAGTAAGCGGAGACGATGCTGAGCCTGCTGCCTGACATCACTGTAGCGGTCAGAAATTCGGATGCCGGTCCTCGCGATCGATTGTCCTTGATACCAGATTGCTGTTTTGCCAACCTACTCGCCCCCAATATCGTCATCGTCTAACATCGCGCCCACTGTGCTGGAAGCCCTAACTGAGAGCCGGAGGGCTGTTCCAACAGTTGTAAGTTGGATTCGACCGATCGGGCGCCCAAAATGCAGGCGGGGCGCAAGTGAAGGAGACGTTCGCAAAGGCCGTTCGGCGAAAGGTATTCATGGAACGCATTCCTTGGGGCACGACGGTCCGGCCGTTCCAATCACTGAATTTGCCACGTTTGCCCCTGCGCGGGTCGGCCTATGAAGGCGAGCCGGAATTCGAAGGTTTGGGAACGATTTGTGGCCGGGCGCCTGGCCCCTAGACGAGTTAAAAACATTAGTGCTGTATTCCGAATGGGCCAACGCAATGTCCGGGGTAGATCACTCCCTCTGGCCGACGAACCAGTGTGCAGGGGAGAGCCTCGATGTTTCGAAGGCTTTCCCCTGGGTCGCAAGTGCCCGTTTTGGCCCGTCACAATGTCACAATGGCGACTGCCTCATCGCGTTGGAAACATTTATCAGTTTTCGAATTCAATCCTCTCTCGCAGCACCGGGTACCACCAACCTGAAGTTGGAGTTGAGAAGGTCCTAAAAATTTTAAGGGGTGCTCGTTCGTCGGCTGATGAGAATATCCCGAAAACCGCGAGCGGCTTCGTCAATCTGTGGGGGAATTTGTGGGGACCGCTGGTTCGGGAAAACCTAAGTCTATGTTTTTACTGGTCGGAGTGGCAGGATTTGAACCTGCGACCCCGTCGTCCCGAACGACGTGCGCTACCAGACTGCGCTACACTCCGTGACCAGACGCGGGCTTATAGCCGCCGCGAAAAATTACCGCAAGCGCTTAAGCGGGGCTTGCGCGGCCAATGCGGCATTTTCCACCATCCGCAGGCTACCTGCGTCAGGCAAAGGAAACGTCAGTACGGGCTCGCGACATCGCCCATCTCGACGTAGACGGATTTCACCTGGGAATAATGCCCGAGCGCTGCGAGTGCGTTTTCGCGGCCGATGCCCGACTGCTTGTAGCCGCCGAAGGGCAGTTCCACCGGCGTCAGATTGTAGGCGTTGATCCAGCAGGCGCCGGCCTGCAGCTCGCCGACGACGCGGTGGGCGCGCGGCAGGTCGCGCGTGAAGACGCCGGCTGCAAGGCCGAATTCAGTATCGTTGGCGCGGGCAACCACCTCATCCTCGTCGTCGAAGGCCAGCACGCTCATCACCGGTCCGAAGATCTCTTCACGCGCAATGGTCATGTCGTCTCTGACGTTCGAGAAGACGGTGGGCTCGATGAAGAAGCCGCCTTGGAATCCCTGCAGGGAAGGGATGTTGCCGCCGCAGACGAGCATGCCGCCTTCCGACCTGCCGGTCTCGATATAGCCGAGCACCTTCTCGTGCTGGGCTTTGTTGATCAGCGGACCCATCTGGGTATCGGGATCAAGCGGATCGCCGATGCGAATTTTCTTGGTGCGTTCGGCCAGCCGCTCAAGAAAGCGATCGTGCAGGCCGCGCTGCACGAAGACGCGGGTACCGTTGGAGCAGACCTGCCCGGAGGAGTAGAAATTGCCAAGCATGGCGCCGCCGATGGCGTTTTCGAGATCGGCGTCGTCGAAGACGATGAGCGGCGACTTGCCGCCGAGTTCCATGGTCGCGTGCTTCATCAGCGAGCCGGCGAGCGACATGACCCTCTTGCCCGTCGGCACCGAACCGGTGACCGAGACTTTTGCCGTGACGGGATGCTGGACAAGGGCCGCGCCGACATCGCCATAACCCTGCACGACGCTGAACAGTCCGTCCGGCAGTCCGGCCTCTGAATAGATCTCCGCAAGCGCCAGAGCGGAAAGCGGCGTGTTCTCCGAAGGCTTGAACACCATGGCGTTGCCCATGGCGAGCGCCGGGGCTGACTTCCAGCCGGCAATCTGGATCGGATAGTTCCAGGCGCCGATGCCGACGCAGACGCCCAGCGCCTCGCGCCGCGTGTAGCCGAACGGCCCGCCCAGATCGACCAATTCGCCATTGTAGGTGGGGACGGCTCCGGCGAAGAACTCCAGCGCGTCGGCGGCTGAGGCCGCGTCGGCGACCAGCGTTTCCTGGATGGCCTTGCCGGTGTCGAGCGTCTCTAGCCGAGCAAGCTCGTCATTGCGGGCGCGCAAAAGGTCGGCGGCGCGGCGCAGGATACGGCCGCGTTCGACCGGTTTCAGCCGCGCCCAGGCCGGCTGGGCGGCACGTGCCGCCTCGACGGCCAGTTCGACGATGTTGGGCGTTGCGGAATGCAGTGTCGCGATCGTCTCGCCGGTTGCCGGATAGATCACAGGGATCGGCGCACCACGCTCGTCATCGACGAAGCGGCCATTGATGTAGTGCGATGCGTTTGGCTGGGCGCGCATTCTGGTCTCCGGTTTTGGAAGCATGGCCTTCTTCTTCGAAGGCCGTGCAACGCGGCTGGTCAGCGATCGGACACTTGCCAGCGGGGATTGATCCAAGGTTCCTGATTGGACGGGGGCAGCGGCGCCCGGCCGAGAATATGATCGGCCGCCTTCTCCCCGGTCATGATTGACGGCGCATTGAGGTTGCCGTTGGTGACGCGCGGAAAGATCGAAGAATCGGCGACGCGCAGACCTTCGACGCCGATGACCCGGCATTCCGGATCGACCACGCTCTGCGGATCGTCCGCCCTGCCCATCCGGCAGGTGCCGCAGGGATGATAGGCGCTTTCGGCATGCTCGCGGATGAAGGTGTCGAGTTCCTCGTCGCTCTGAACATGCGCGCCCGGAGAGATCTCCTTGCCGCGATAGGGGTCGAAAGCCGGCTGGCCGAAGATTTCCCGCGTCAGCCGGATGCAGTGGCGGAAATCCGCCCAGTCGTCCGGGTGCGACATGTAGTTGAAGCGGATTTCCGGCTTTGCACTGGGATCGTTCGACCGCAGCTTGATCGTGCCGCGCGATTTCGATCGCATCGGGCCGACATGGGCTTGGAAGCCGTGCAACTTGGCCGCAGCCTTGCCGTCGTAGCGAACGGCGGCGGGCAGGAAATGATACTGGATGTCGGGATAGTCGATGCCGGCTTTCGAGCGCACGAAGGCCGCCGCCTCGAAATGATTGGTGGCGCCGAGGCCGCTCTTGAAGAACAACCATTCCGCCCCGATCAGTGCCTTTGAAAACGGGTTCAGGACCGAATAGAGCGTGATCGGCTGGATGGACTCCTGCTGGATATAGAGTTCCATATGATCCTGCAGGTTCTGGCCCACGCCCGGCCGGTCGACAATCACCTCGACGCCGTGCCGGCGCAGATGTTCGGCAGGCCCGATGCCCGACAGCATCAGCAGCTTGGGTGAGTTGATCGACGATGCGGCGACGATCACCTCACGCCGGGCTTTAACGAGCTGAATCTGTTTGCGAGCTTCGATCTCGACGCCGACGGCGCGTTGATTCTCTATGACCACCTTTCGCGCCAAGCCTTTGACGAGACTCACATTCTGGCGTTTCAGCGCCGGCCGCAGATAGGCATTGGCGGTCGACCAGCGGCGGCCGCCATGGATGGTCTGCTCCATCGCGCCGAAGCCTTCCTGCTTAGAGCCGTTGTAGTCCTCAGTGAGTTCGAACCCCGCCTGCTGGCCGGCCTCGACGAAGGCGGCGTAGAGCGGGTTCTTGCGCGGCCCGCGCTGGGTGTTGAGCGGACCGCTTGTGCCACGCCAGCCCTCCTCGCCTCCGATCGAATTCTCCATCCGTTTGAAATAGGGCAGCACGTCGGCATAGGACCATCCTGTCGCGCCCTGTTCCGCCCAGTAGTCGAAATCGTGGGCATGGCCGCGAACATAGACCATGCCGTTGATTGACGAGGATCCGCCCAGAACCTTGCCGCGCGGCGTGGCGAGAACGCGGCCGCCGAGATGCGGCTCCGGCTCGCTGGAAAAGCCCCAGTCGTAGCGGCTCATGTTCATCGGGAACGAAAGCGCCGACGGCATCTGGATCAGCGGACCGAAATCGGAGCCGCCATATTCGATGACGATGACCGAATGCTTGCCGTCCTCCGACAGGCGGTAGGCGAGCGCCGCGCCGGCGGAGCCGGACCCGATGATGACGAAATCGGCTTCAAGCATCGGCGATATGCTTCATGAAGTCGGCCAGCGAGACATTGCCGCCGCTGGCAACAACCACAACAGTCTTGCCGGAGACATCGATACCGCCGTCGAAGAGCGCCGCCAGCGAGGCCGCGCCGGAGGGTTCCAACACAAGCTTCAGGCGCTCGAAGGCGAATTTCATCGCGCGCCGCGCCGAAGCGTCGGTAACCGTAATGCCGCGCACACCTGCCGCCTTCACCGCCGCGAACGGCGCGTCGCCGGGCTTCCGCGCCATCAGACCGTCGCAGATCGATTTTGGCCCGAGCGGCATGGTTTCGATCGCTCCATGAGCGAGCGAACTGCCCATGCCATTGAAACCTTCGGGCTCGACGCCGATGATTTCCGTGGCCGGCGAGAGATAGTGGAATGCGAGCGATACGCCGCCGATCAGGCCGCCGCCGCCGACCGGGCAAAACAATATGTCCGCTTCCGCGCCCTTGGCGATAAGCTGGTCGAGCGCCTCGATCCCGGCGCCGCCCTGTCCGGCGACGATCTCCGGATCGTCGAACGGATGCAGGAGCGCCAGGCCTTCGTCGTTTGAAATTTGCCTGGCGCGCTCGGCTGCCACTTCCTCGCGGGCGCGGTCGCCATGGTCGGTCAGCACCACCTTTGCGCCGTAACCGGCGGTGGCCTCGCGCTTGGCCGCCGGCGCGTCGACCGGCATGACGATCGTCACCGGAATTCCGAGCGCCTGGCCAGCCGCGGCCAGCCCCTGCGCGAAATTTCCGGACGAGTAGGCGACCACGCCGCGCGCGGCCTCGTCCGCCGAAAGCTGCTTCAGCCGCCAATAGGCGCCGCGGATCTTGAACGAGCCGGCCCATTGCAGCGACTCCGGTTTGACGAAAACGCGTGCCGCGCCGGTTTCCTTGGCGAGCGCAGCCGATTCAAGCAGCGGCGTGATCTGCGTCGCCTGGGAGGTGACGGAATATGCCTTCTTCAGATGATCGAGCGTCGGAACAAAGGGAGCCGTCATCATTCGCCTCTCGGAAACCGCTTGCTCTCTTCGAGCACGTTGAGATCCATGTGGTTGCGCATGTAGCGTTCCGATGCCTTCTGAAGCGGCTGGAACTCCCAGGGGTAGTAGGCGCCGTTGCGCAGCGCCGGGTAGACCACCCAGCGCCGTGCCTGGCTCTGGCGCACAGCCGCGTCGAAGGCCGCCATGTCCCAGCGGCCGCGCACCTTTTCCATGAAGGACGACACCAGTCCGGCATGGGCCGGATCGCCGGCAAGGTTGCTCAGTTCCAGAGGATCCGATTCAAGATCAAAGAGTTGCGGCGGGTCGATCTCGCAGTGGATGAACTTGAACCGGCCCTCGCGGATCGCCACCATCGGCGCGTAGGAACCTTCAGCTGCATATTCCATCAGTACAGGAACGGTCCGGGCCACACCTCTGGTCAGCGGCAGCAGCGACTGGCCGTCGGTCCACGGCATGATCGCGCTCATATCGATGCCGGCCAGGTCGCAGAGCGTCGGCGCGACATCGAGGTTGGAAACCGGAGCGGCGATCCGACCGGCCGGAATGCCCTTGCCGGCGATCATCAGCGGCACGCGGGCCGAGCCCTCGTAGAAGCACATCTTGAACCACAGGCCGCGCTCGCCGAGCATGTCGCCATGGTCCGAGCAGAACAGGATGATCGTATCGTCGAGCATCCGCGTCCGTTCGAGCACGGAGAGGAGTTCGCCGACCTTGTCGTCCAGGTAAGAAATGTTAGCGAAGTAACCTTGCCGCGACCGGCGGATATGCTCGGGCGTGATATCGAAATTCGCGTAGTCGCTGGCGAGATAAAGCCGCTGCGAATGCGGATCCTGCTTTTCCTCCGGAACGAAGCCGACTTGCGGTTCGAGCTCGGGGCAATCCTCATACAGATCCCAGTACTGACGGCGCGCCACATAGGGATCGTGCGGATGCGTAAAGGAAACCGTCAGACACCAGGGCCGGCGCTCGGCTTCGTCGGACGTGCGCGCATAATCGTAGAGCTTCTGTGTCGCGTGAAAGGAGACCTCGTCGTCATATTCCATCTGGTTGGTGATCTCGGCGGTTCCGGCGCCGGTCACCGAGCCAAGATTGTGATACCACCAGTCGATGCGCTCGCCGGGCTTGCGGTAGTCGGGTGTCCAGCCGAAATCGGCTGGATAGATGTCGGTCGTCAGCCTCTCCTCGTAGCCATGCATCTGGTCGGGCCCGACGAAGTGCATCTTGCCCGACAGGCAGGTGTGATAACCCGCGGCGCGCAGATGGTGAGCGTAGGTCGGGATCGATGAGGCGAACTCGGCGGCGTTGTCGTAGACCTCGGTGCGCGACGGCAACTGACCGCTGGTGAAGGAAGCGCGGCCGGGCGCGCAGAGCGGCGAGGCCGTGTAATTGTTGGCAAAGCGTGCGGAGCGCGCGGCAAGCGCTTTAAGATGCGGCGCATGGAGAAAGTCGGCCGGGCCGTCGGGAAACAGTGTCCCGTTCAGTTGGTCGACCATGATGATGAGAATGTTGGGACGACGGCTCATGCAGGCTTCTTGTGCTGGAGGAGTTTGGTTTCGAGATAATCTTCGACGAGCGCGACCGCGCTCGTCGCATTGGGCGTGCCGTCCTTGAGAGCGCGGCGGATGTAGAGCCCGTCGATAAGCGCCGCGATGGCTTCGGCGACGCGCTCGGCTTCGGGCCGCGGCATCAGCCCGGTCAGGCCGCTCATCAGGTTGGAGTGGAGCCGCCGCGCATAGACCCGCAGCAACCGACGCAAGGGCTGCGACTTCTGCGCCTCGACGTAGAAGGCGAGCCATGCGGCGATGATTTCGGGCTGGAACTGCGTTGCGGAGAAGTTGACGGCAATGACTGCGGAGACGCGTTCCCGCGCCGTCCGGCTGGTGGCGAGGGCCTTGCGGACGTCCGCATTGAGCTCGGACAATATGTGCCGCATCGTTGCTTGAAGCAGCCCGTCCTTGGCGCCGAAATAATGATGCGCCAATGCCGACGAGACGCCCGCCCGCCCGGCGATTTCCGACATGGTGACGTCAAGCGTGCCGCGCTCGCCGATCGTCATAATCGCGGCGTCTATAAGCGCCCTTCGGCGCAGCGGCGGCATTCCAAGTTTCGGCATTGCGATCCTCCGTCGGTATTCTTATTTTTTATTGACTGATCAATCAATAAAAAACTTGACGGCGCTGCGCACTGGACCGACGGCTCGCTTTGGATTAAATTCCGTTCAGAATTGAACAAAAATCAGGCCGTTGGATTTGAGCCGCAAATGGCGCACCATGCGTCCTGCCGATGGAGGTTCTCATGACTGCATGCATTGTCGGCTGGGCGCATTCGCGTTTCGGCAAACTCGAGGGCGAAACGCTCGAAAGCCTGATCACCAAGGTGGCTGCCGAGGCGCTCGACCATGCGGGCATCGGCCCGGACGATGTCGACGAAATTGTTCTCGGGCATTTCAATGCCGGGTTTTCACCGCAGGACTTTACGGCGAGCCTGGTGCTGCAGGCCGACGACCGGCTGCGCTTCAAGCCGGCGACCCGGGTTGAGAATGCCTGCGCGACAGGCTCGGCCGCTGTGCGGCAGGGCATCCGCGCAATCGACGCCAAGGCGGCGCGCACGGTGCTTGTGGTCGGCGCCGAGCAGATGACCACGACGCCCGGCCCCGAGATCGGCAAGAACCTGTTGAAAGCCTCCTATCTGCCTGAGGATGGCGACACGCCTGCCGGCTTTGCCGGCGTATTCGGCAAGATCGCGCAGGCCTATTTCCAGCGCCATGGCGACCAGTCGGATGCGCTGGCGATGATCGCCGCCAAGAACCACAAGAACGGTGTCGACAATCCCTATGCGCAGATGCGCAAGGATTTCGGCTACGAGTTCTGCCGCCAGGAAAGCGAGAAGAACCCGTTCGTCGCCGGGCCGCTGAAGCGCACCGACTGCTCGCTGGTTTCCGATGGAGCCGCCGCACTCGTGCTCACCGACTCGAGCAATGCGCTTTCCATGCGCCGCGCCATCGCCTTCCGCGCCAACGAGCATGTCCAGGATTTCCTGCCCATGTCGAAGCGCGACATCCTGCTCTTTGAAGGCTGCGAGGAAGCTTGGGCCCGCGCTTTGAAGAAGGCCGGTGTGACGCTTGATGACCTTTCCTTTGTCGAAACGCATGACTGCTTCACCATCGCCGAGCTGATCGAATACGAGGCGATGGGTCTGGCCAAGCGGGGCGAGGGAGGAAAGCTGGCGCTGAGCGGCGAGACCGCGAAGGACGGCCGGCTGCCGGTCAATCCGTCGGGCGGCCTGAAGGCCAAGGGTCATCCGATCGGCGCCACCGGCGTCTCGATGCATGTTCTGACCTCCATGCAGCTTGCCGGCGAGGCGGGCGGCATTCAGGTTCCGGATGCGAAGCTCGGCGGCATCTTCAACATGGGCGGGGCCGCGGTCGCGAACTACGTTTCGATCCTGGATCGCATCAGATGAAGCATTCGGCCATCGTCACCGGCGGCGCTTCGGGCATCGGCATGGCCGTTGTGAAGCGTCTGCTGGACGATGGCTGGCCGGTCGCGGTGATCGACGCCAACGATGTGGAACTGGCAAGGGCGGAGGATGCCTTTGCCGACGACAATGCGATCTTCCTGCAGGCCGACGTGACCGACGACGAAGAGATCTCGGCGGTCTTCGACGAGGTCGTGGACCGGATCGGCCTGATCGGCGGCCTCGTCAATTCGGCGGGCATAGCGCGTGACATTCCGGCCGAAGAAACCAGCGCCGAGCTTTTTCGAGAAGTTCTCGACATCAACCTCGTAGGCTCCTTCATTACCGCGAAAGCTGCGCTGGAGCGCATGGGCGCCACGCTCTCCATCGTCAATATAGGCTCCGTTTCCGGGCTCCGCGCCAATCGCGGACGGCTTGCCTACGGCGCGTCGAAGGCCGGCGTAAAGATGATGTCGGAGGTGCTGGCGCTGGAATTCGGCAACCGCGGCGTCCGGGTGAACTGCGTGGCGCCCGGCCCGACGGAAACGCCGATGATTTCAAAGCTCCACGACGCCGATCAGCGCCGCCTGTGGCTTGGCCGCGTACCGCAGGGGCGCTATGGTGAGCCCGAAGAAGTGGCGGCTGCCGTCGCTTTCCTGCTGTCGCCGGAGGCCAGCTTCATCAACGGTCACACGCTCGCGGTGGATGGCGGCTTCCTCTCCGCCGGCATCATCGCCGGCGGCTGATCGGACGGCAGAATCAAGGCTCTGGATCGGAATTTGAATCATGAAATTGCGCGTGATGTTCTCGGCCCTGTGCCTTCTGCCCTGCTTCGTCAGCCATGCCCTGGCCGCCGACACACCGCGGGCGCTCGCCGAAAAATTTTGCGCAACGAGGCTCGATAACGACGAGAAGGCTTTGCGGCCACTGCTTACGTCGTCGCTTGTCAAGGCGATCGAGGAGGCGGAAGCGCGCAACGACATCATCGCCAAGGCTTCGCCTGACGAGAAGCCGCCCTTCGGCGACGGCATTCCCTATCAGAGCTTTCCCGACGCGGCGCCGGTCTGCGAGGTGGGGGAAGAGAAACGGGTCCCGGGCCGCACCGAGATCGAAGTCCGATACCTGTTTCCGGACAACACCAGCGGAGCAAACTGGACGGACAGGCTCGTCCTGATTGCCTCGGAAGATCTTCTTCTCATCGACAATGTGATTTTCGAGACCTCGGTGAACGACACCGACGAGATCAGCCTGCGCAGCGTCCTGTTCAACGCCTTCGACCAATAAACGAGAAGCTCTTTGCAATGGCAGCCGGACCGGCTATCGCATCCGGCGTCGTCCGACTACTCCTTAATCATCCGGTGATTTCGTGACAAATCCAGTTCTCGTCGAAGTACTGCGCGGCGACCATGTCGAAAGCGCCCATCGCGGTTCGCTGGCCGTCTTCGATGCTGACGGCCAGTCGGTATGGGAGTTCGGCGATACTGCCCGCCCGGTTTTCCCGCGCTCGGCCGTGAAGGCCATCCAGGCGCTGCCGCTGGTGGAAAGCGGCGCAGCGGACGCCTATGGCTTCGGCGACAGGGAATTGGCGCTGGCCTGCGCTTCGCATGGCGGCGAGATCGCGCATGCCGAGCTCGCCCGGTCGATGCTGGCCAGGGCTGGGCTAGACGAAGCCGCGCTAGAGTGCGGGTCGCACTGGCCAAGCAATCACGATGCGACCATTGCGCTCGCTCGCGCGGGAAAGAGCCCAAACAGCCTGCACAACAATTGCTCGGGCAAGCATTCCGGCTTCATCTGCACCTGCGCCAATTCCGGGATCGATCACCGCGGCTATGTCGACGCCGGCCACAAGCTTCAGCAGATGGTGCGTGAGGCGATGGAGGATTTGACGGGCGCGACGCATGGCTCGGACAATCGGGCCACGGATGGCTGCTCCATTCCGACCTATGCCGTCCCGCTGAGGAACCTCGCCGTGGGTTTTGCCAGGATGGCGACGGGACAAGGGCTGTCGTCCACGCGGGCCAAGGCGGCAAAACGCTTGTTCGCCGCCTGCATGGCGGAACCCTTCTACGTGGCGGGAACAGGCAAAGCGGACACAGCCCTGATGGAAGCCGCTCCCGGACGCATCTTCGTCAAGACCGGGGCTGAAGGCGTCTACTGCGCGGCCGTGCCGGAACTGGGCCTAGGCATCGCGCTCAAATGCGACGACGGGACGGGAAGGGCCGCCGAGGTGATGATCGCGACCGTCCTTTCAAGACTGCTGCGCAGCGACGAAGCTTTGGCGGCCACGCTGGACAGGCAGGCCAACCCGCCGATTAAAAGCCGGATCGGCGTGGAAGTGGGCTCCGTTCGCCCGACAGCAGCGCTGCTCGAACCGGGCAGGTGAACTCAGCTGACGTGATTGCGCTCGACGGTAAGGTGAGGGAAGCCGGTGCTGCCCTGAGCAAGATCGGTGGTGACCGGATCGGACCATCGGTGGCCTACGACTGCGCCGTTTCGCGCCGCTTCGATGACATTGTCCGCAATGATGGCCGAGCCGGCGCCTTCGACCACTGAGACCGCAATACCGGTCCCGGCTTTGCGGATCACGTTGCCGGTCGCCGCGACATTGCGCATGAACGGACCCCAGCCGATCTTCATGCCGTATAGTGGCGCGTTCTCGACGATATTTCCGCCGACGGCGGTGTCGGCCTCCACCGTTATGCCAACGCCGAAGCCCGGGGCATCGGCTGGGTAGGGGCCTTCCGTCGCAAGGTTGCGCACGATGTTGTGGGAGCAGACCCCCATGCGCCCGCCTTTGTTGAAATTCACCATCGAAATGCCGTTGGCTGCGCCGTCGACGATGTTGCCGCTGATGATCGCGCTTTCGAACGCGAATTCGGCGTAGAGTGCCGTTTCGCCGCTGCGCATGCAACTGTTGCCGGCGATCTGCAGATTGCTCGAACTGTTGGCGCGGATCGCCGAGAAAGCGCAATCCGAAACCGAATTGTTGGCGACCATCACGCCATTGGCGCGGAAAGTGTTGATGCCGTTGCCGTTTTGACCCGTGCCGCCATTGCGCGCCGCAATGCGCTCGACGCGGTTTCCGGTCACGATCGTCCCGTCATCCGCGATTTGCCAGCGATGCACCAGGATACCGCCATTGGCGCAATCCGAGACGCTGTTGCCGGTGATGTCGAGACGCACCGCTTCCACCGAATAGATGCCGGCGTCCGCCGCGCCCGATATTGTCGAGCGGTCGATGCGGCCGGTAACGCGTTCGAGCGCGACGCCATTCTTGCCGCTGCCTATGATCTGGCAGTTTTCGACCACCAGATGCCCGACGCGGCGAAGGTCGAGCAGCCCCTGCGCCTGATCGCCAATCCAGCGGTTTGCGCCGTCGAGAACGAGCCCTGAAAGCTCGATATGCCCGGCTTCCTCGGCCAGCATCAGATGGCCGTCGCCACCATAGATGATGCGGGTCGCGCCGGGCACGCCGCTGAGGCGGACATGCCGCGGCAGTGACAGGTTGGAGACGATGTAGACGCCGGGAGGCAGGAACACCGGCATGTCGCGGTTCGCCGCCTCGTTCAGCATTTTGGCGAAGGCCTTGCTCTGGTCGTCGAAGGCGGCTGGCCGCAGCCCGAGTTCGCCGGCATTGATCGATCCGCGCATGGCGGCCAGTTTGATGCCGGCAAGGTCCGAGGCGCCGGCGCTGAGTGGCGAGGCGAGACCCGCGACCGCGAAACCCGCCGTGGCGCTCAAAAAGCTGCGTCTGTTCAACATCGGCACAATTCCGGCTTCCGGAAAGGCAAGGTGCAGGAACCATGCCAGCGGCTCGCTGACTGCCGTCTAGGGTGGGCTTGTGTGATGGCGAGGCAGGGCTTAGGCTCGCTTGATGAGCAGGGCTTTCACGCGCGAAGACGACAACGACAACGGGCTCTCCGACATTGGTGAGCGCCCGGTAAGTGCGCACCGCAATCTGGTGACGCCGGCCGGCCTCGCCGCGATCGACAAGATGGTCGCCGACCTGCGCGAGGAGTTCGCCAAAGCGGAGTCCGAAGGCAATCGCGAGCGCATGGCGCTGGCTTCGCGCGATTTGCGCTACTGGGTGGCCCGTCGCGAAAGCGCGGAGGTTTCCGTGCCCGAACCCGATAGCAAGGTCGTCCGTTTCGGCATGACGGTCACTGTCGAGAACGAGGACGGGAAAAGCCATTCCTGGAAGATCGTCGGCGAGGACGAGGCCGACGCCGCGCATGGCATGATCTCGCACGTCTCGCCGATGGCGCAGGCCCTGTTTGGCAAGAAGGTCGGCGACCTGGCCGTTGTCAACGGCAAGGAGTGGGAGATTGTCAGGATGGAGGTCGAGGGGTAGGGCGGGTAGAGCCAGTTCCATCGATCAGTGAAGCTTCACTGGCGGCAATCTATTTGGCGAGGGCTCGATACGCGATTGTGTATTTCTTCATTCGTTCGCGAGCGGCTTCCATCTGGCGCTGAAATTTCGTTCCCTCTTCAGTAGAGGTGTCGGGCCGTTCGCTCGCAAGAGCTTGCAGGGCGATGTCGTATCCGTCCATCACCTCACGCGCCGTGGCAAGTTGAATGTCGCTATCACTGCTGACTTTGCTCATGGTGACCTCCGTCCACTTCAACAGAGGATCATAGCGGCTGCAACGTCAAGTTTCCATCAGCCCGTCCAGCAGCCTCTCCGCCGCTTCCGGAATGACCGTGCCCGGCGGAAATATCTCGGCAGCCCCGGCTTTCAGCACCGCGTCATAGTCCTGCGGCGGGATGACGCCGCCGGCTATGATCCTGATGTCCTGACGGCCGAGCTTGTTCAGGGCTTCGCGAAGCTCGGGAATAAGCGTCAGATGGCCGGCCGCGAGCGACGACGCGCCGACTATGTGCACATCATGGTCGGAAGCGAGCCTGGCTATCTCTTCAGGCGTCTGGAACATCGCGCCGACCGTCACTTCGAAACCAAGGTCGGCAAAGGCGGTGGCGACGACCTTTTGGCCGCGATCATGGCCATCCTGTCCCATTTTGGCCACGAGGATGCGCGGCTTGGCGCCGGTTTTCTTCTCGAATTCGGCCACCTTGCTTTGGACCCGATCGACGACGGCGTTCTGGCCGATCTCGTTGCGGTAAACGCCGGAAATGGTGTGGACCGAGGCGACATGCCGACCGAACGCCTTTTCCAGCGCCAGCGAGATCTCGCCGACCGTCGCTTTGGCACGGGCGGCGCGGATCGCAAATTCCAGCAGATTCCCATCCGAACGGGCCGCATAGGTCAGCGCGTCGAGCGCGGTTTCCACCGCAGCGACATCGCGCGTCCCCTTCAACTGCTGGAGTTTCGAGAGCTGACGAGCGCGCACTTCGGCATTGTCGATCTTGAGGACGTTGACTTCGATGTCCTTATCGGGCCGGTAAGCGTTGACCCCGACAAGCGCCTGCTGGCCGGAGTCGATGCGCGCCTGAGTGCGCGCCGCAGCCTCCTCAATGCGCAGCTTGGGGATGCCTTTCTCGACTGCCGCCGCCATGCCGCCGAGGCTCTCCACCTCTTCGATGTGCCCGAGCGCCTTTGCCGCCAGATCGTGCGTCAGGCGCTCGACGAATGCCGATCCGCCCCATGGATCGATGATACGGGTCGTGCCGGATTCCTTCTGCAGGATCAATTGCGTGTTGCGGGCGATGCGGGCCGAATGGTCGGTCGGAAGCGCCAGCGCCTCATCGAAGGAGTTGGTATGGAGCGACTGGGTGTGCCCCTGCGTGGCGGCCATGGCTTCGATCATGGTGCGCATGATGTTGTTGTAAGGATCCTGCGCGGTGAGCGACCAGCCGGAGGTCTGGCAGTGGGTGCGCAGCGACAGCGAGCGCGGGTCCTTGGGCGAAAAGTTCTTCTGGATGAGCGTCGCCCACAGCAGGCGCGCCGCCCGCATTTTGGCGACTTCCATGAAGAAATTCATGCCGATGGCCCAGAAGAAGGACAGGCGCGGCGCGAAGCGGTCGATGTCGAGGCCCGCCGCCACACCGGCGCGGGCGTATTCGATGCCGTCGGCGATCGTGTAGGCAAGTTCGAGGTCGGCCGTCGCCCCGGCCTCCTGCATGTGGTAGCCGGAAATGGAGATGGAGTTGAACTTCGGCATATGCGTCGAAGTATATGAAAAGATGTCGGAAACGATCCGCATCGAAGGCTTCGGCGGATAGATATAGGTGTTGCGGACCATGAACTCCTTCAGAATGTCGTTCTGGATGGTTCCCGCCAAATCCTTCTGCGCAACGCCCTGTTCTTCAGCAGCGACGATGTAAAGCGCCATTATCGGCAGCACGGCGCCGTTCATGGTCATCGACACGGTCATCTGGTCGAGCGGAATGCCGTCGAACAATTGGCGCATGTCGAGGATCGAATCGATCGCCACGCCGGCCATGCCGACATCGCCCGCCACGCGCGGATGGTCGCTGTCGTAGCCGCGATGCGTCGCAAGGTCGAAGGCAACAGAGAGGCCCTTCTGGCCGCCGGCCAGGTTGCGCCGGTAGAAGGCGTTGGATTCTTCGGCTGTCGAGAAGCCGGCATATTGGCGGATCGTCCAGGGCTGCTGGACATACATGGTCGGATAGGGGCCGCGAATGAAGGGCGCCGCACCAGGATAAGTATCGAGATAGGGCAGCCCGGCAAGATCGTTCCTGCCGTAGGTGCGCTTGACGGTGATGCCCTCGGGCGTCAGCCAGGTGTCCGCGTCGTTTGAAGACACGCCGGCCCTTGGTTCGGACCATGCAATCCTGGTGAAGTCCGGAATCATCCGACAGCCTCAAGCAATTCGTCTATCCGCACGGCGTCCAGGCGTTGGCAGAACGCTGCCCCGTCGGTCGGCAGTGGGCGTCGCTCCGCTTCCAGCGTCTTGACCGGCGCTTCCTGTTTCGCCGGATAGAGCGTGGTCCCGACCAGCGCCCGCTTGCCGTCGCGGTACTCCTGGGTGCGCGCCTCGCGGGCCGCCAGTACGCGGTTCTGGATATGGCCTTCTGACAGGCTGGCCAGTATGCCGCCTTCGGCCTCGATCCTCTGGAACTCCTTCCACGCCGCGTCGCAAAGCGCTGTTGTCAGAGCCTCGATGCCTCCCGATCCGCAGGCCGGGTCGGCGACGAAATCCACATGGCTTTCTCCCGCCAGGATAAGCTGCGTGTTGCGCGCGATCCGGCGAGCAAACTGGTCCGGCAGGCCAAGGGTGATCGTGTGCGGAAGAATCGACACCGAATCCGCGCCTCCGGCCGCCGCAGCAAACCCGGCCAGCGTGGTGCGCAATATGTTTGTTTCAGGATCCTTCGCGGTCATCATCCGGTATGACGTTTCCGCGTGAATGGCGGCCGAAGAGGGCGGTATCGAGCAGGCCTGCTGCGCCCGCTCCCAGAGCCTCCGTAACGCCCTGATCTTGGCCATCGACAGGAACTGATCCTGATCGACGCTGAGCGAAAAGCCAATATGCGGCGCGGCGTAGATCAGCGCCTGGCGCGCCTGCTCGAACAACTTGAGATGCGATACCGCCGCGGCGAGCACGATGCCGAGCTCCTGTGCCTCGGTGGCGCCGGCATTGTGGAACACGCGGCCGTCCGCCTCCAGCAGGACGCCAGGCACGCCGAGCGCGAAGAAATGCGCCAGCGATTGCGGCATCGACGCCTGCAGCGCTTCGATCGACATGCGCAGGCGGCCGGTACCGGCAAAGATGGCAGCGGAATCGATACCGAACGACAGGCGCAATTTGGCCGGATCGGCTCGGCGCTTGGTCAAAAGCGCCACCAGCCAGTCCGCCATCGCGCGGCTCGCCGGGTGGACGTCGATCCTGATATGAGTGCGGTTGAGGGCGACGTTTTCGAGGACGGCCTGCAGCGCTTCCGCCGTTCCGGGCAAGCCATAGCCGAACGCGTTGGGAGCGCCCTCGAACACCAGCGACAAGCCGGTGGCGCCTTGCGCGATGTCCTCCAGAGCCTGCGCATTGGCGCGGGCGGGATCGGGATCGTCGACACGCTGCACGATTGTCCACGGCGCCTGCGGGTTCTTGCGCGTCAGCGGCTTGAACTGGGCGGCGCGCTCGTAGAGCGGCTCGATGCGAATGCCGTCGTCGGTGTGCGAAACCAGAGCTTCTTCGAAAGACATGCCGGCCAGGGCCTTTGCGGCAAGCGCCAGCCATCGTTCTCTATCGACCGCCGGGAACTTGACAGTGCCGACCGCATTTTCGGCGTCCATGCGCATCCTTTCCTTCTGCCGCCCGCCTTGCCCAAATCGAATCTTATGGCCGGAAGCGGTGCGCGGCAATGCGCTCCGAATCCGCCTGTCATTGTTGCCCGCGGATCGCGGCCAAAATAGGCGTTGCGATCCGATTCTGGATTGCCAAACCCCGCCACGCTCCGCAACCCTTGATCGGGCATTTTGTCCGAACGGCATTGTGGCGCTGCCACCGCGCCACTATACCGGTTCGGACAAAAGCAATGTCGCAAGTCCTTTAGGCCGCTACGGGAGACTGAATTGATGGCGGGAGAAGACAGCATCTTTATCGGCGCGAGCAGAAAGCCGGACGATAGCTACCAACAGCCTGAACAGCTTCTTTTGAAATACGGCAACCGCCACGGGCTGGTGACCGGTGCTACCGGCACTGGCAAGACGGTGACGCTGCAGATCCTGGCCGAAGGCTTTTCCAATGCCGGCGTGCCGGTCTTTTGCGCCGATATAAAGGGCGACCTTTCGGGCATCGCGATGATGGGCGAGGCGAAGGATTTCCTGGTTGCGCGCGCCGAGGCGATCAAACTCGACCCTTATGAGTTCCAGGAATTCCCGGTCATCTTCTGGGATCTGTTCGGGGAGCAGGGCCATCCGATCCGGGCGACCGTTTCGGAGATGGGTCCGCTGCTCCTGTCGCGGCTGATGAACCTGTCGGAAGCGCAGGAAGGCATCATGAACATCGCCTTCCGGATCGCGGACGAAGAAGGGCTCCTGCTGCTCGACATGAAAGATCTGCAGTCGCTGCTGGCTAATATTGCCGGGCGCGCCGACGAGATCGGCGCGCGCTACGGCAATGTGACCAAGCCATCGATCGGCGCCATCCAGCGCTCGTTGCTGGTGCTGGAACAGCAGGGCGCGACGCACTTCTTCGGCGAGCCGGCGCTCAAGATCGCCGATATCATGCGCACTACGCGCGACGGACGCGGCGCGATCAACGTTCTCGCCGCCGACAAGCTGATGATGAATCCGCGCCTCTACGCGACTTTCCTGCTCTGGCTCATGTCGGAGCTGTTCGAGGAATTGCCGGAGGTCGGTGACCCCGACAAGCCGAAGCTGGTGTTCTTCTTCGATGAAGCGCATTTGCTGTTCGACGAGGCGCCGAAGGCGCTGGTCGACCGTGTCGAGCAGGTGGTGCGGCTGATCCGGTCCAAGGGCGTCGGTGTCTATTTCGTCACGCAGAACCCGCTGGATATACCCGAGACGGTGCTCGCTCAGCTCGGCAACCGCGTCCAGCACGCGCTGCGGGCCTACACGCCGCGCGAACAGAAGGCGGTCAAGACCGCCGCGGACACATTTCGGCCAAATCCGGATTTCGATTGCGCCAAGGCGATCACCCAACTCGGAGTCGGTGAAGCTCTGGTCTCGACGCTCGAAGCGAAGGCCGTCCCGTCCATGGTGCAGCGGACGCTGATTCGCCCGCCATCGTCGCGCCTCGGGCCGATCACGCCCGAGGAGCGCAAGAAACTCGTCGCCGAGAGCCCCGTGTCGGGACAGTACGACGAAACCGTCGACCGTGAATCGGCTTTCGAAATGCTGCAGAAGCGGGCCGCCGACGGGCTGAAGGCGGAGGAGGAGGCGCAAGGCCGCGAGCAGGAAGAAGATACGGGCCGCTCGCGCTGGACCATTCCCGGATTCGGCGATGACGATGACGACGGCTACACGCCGTCGCGCAATTCGCGATCCCGATCAACGTCTCGGCCCCGCGCATCCAACCGCCAGTCGGTTGCCGAAGCGGCGATCAAGTCGGTAGTGCGCTCGGTCGGCTCGTCTGTCGGGCGGGCGTTGGTTCGTGGAATTCTCGGCAGCCTGAAAAAGGGCTTCTAGGCCGCGAAACACTGATCCAAATGAAAGCGGACGCTGTCGTCGCCATGGCAATTCACCGCCACGCACAACTGGACAGGCAACACGATAGTGCCGCAAGGTTTCTGCCATGCACAACGACATATGGGACGTCGAGACCGCCAAGTCCTATGACACGCCGGGCACCGGAATGTTCTCGCCCGACGTATTGGGTCCAACGGTAGAGCGGCTCGCGGAACTCGCTAAGGGCGGCCAGGCGCTCGAATTTGCGATCGGAACCGGTCGCGTGGCAGTGCCGCTCAGAGAGATGGGCATTCCCGTGACCGGGATCGAGGCATCGCCTGCCATGATTGCCCAGTTGCGGACGAAATGCGACGAGGCGACGATTCCGGTTGTTCTTGGCGACATGGCCTCAACCGTCGCGCCTGGGAGCTATGCGCTCGTCTACCTCGTATACAACACGATATCGAACTTGCTGACCCAAGCCGAGCAGGTCAGTTGCTTTCGCAACGCAGCCCGCCACTTGATGTCCGGTGGCCGATTCGTGGTCGAGCTTGGGGTGCCGGAACTGCGCAAGCTGACACCAGGACAGCAAGCGGTGGTTTGGCGTTCTGAACCGGACTATATCGGCCTCGACACGTATGACGTGCTGCGCCAGCAGATCGTGTCACACCATTTCAGGTTTGGCGAGGGCCGACAGGCTCGGGTTTTCCGCTCGCCTCACCGCTACATTTGGCCGGCGGAGTTGGACCTCATGGCCGAGCTGGCCGGATTTGAACTTGAGAGCAGGCGTGCGGATTGGGTTGGATCTCCCTTCACCGCCGAGTCGCCCTCCCACGTTTCAGTCTATCGCCTTAAGGACCGTTAGCCCCTAAAGACGATATGGGAGGCGCGTCCGCTTTGGGTCAAAACCGGTACTTCGGCTCCGGTACCAAGCGTCAGATTTTCACCACCGTTGGAGACGCGTTCCAACTGCCGGAGCCGATGGCTCTCAGGCCATCGGAATGCCGGACGTGACCAGGATCGGCGTGCGGTTGGGCACGCGGTCGTAGAGGTCGATAATATCCTGATTCATCAGCCGGACGCAGCCTGACGAAACCGACTTGCCGATCGAGTTCCATTCGGGCGAACCGTGCACGCGATAAAGCGTGTCTTCGCCGTTCTGGAAAATATAGAGCGCACGCGCGCCGAGCGGGTTCATGAGTCCCGGCGGCATGCCGCCATTGTCGACGCTGTATCTTGCCAGCTTGGGATCGCGCGCGATCATCTCGGCGGGCGGCGTCCACTTCGGCCATTTCCGTTTCCACTGGATGATCGCCCGGCCGGACCATTCGAAGCCGGCGCGGCCGAGACCGACGCCATAGCGCATGGCCTTTCCGTTCTCGCGGACGAGATATAGGAAATGGTTCGCCGTATCGACCACGACGGTTCCAGGCCGTTCGCCTGTCGGATCCTGGACGATCTGGCGGTAGTAGCGCCGATCGACCTTCTCGATAGGCACTCCCGGAATCTCGTACCCTTCGTCCACCATAGGCCCGTACATCGTCGCATAGCTTCCGAGCGCGGGCTCGATTTCGGGGGTAGGTGCTATCTGCACGGGGTCGAACTGGGCGTAATGGGGCATGCTGGTGCATGCCGAAACAGTCAGCGCCGCTGCGCCCGTTGCCGCGGCGCCGAGAAACCGTCTGCGAGTGAACTGGGGGGAGGAAACTGAAGTGATGCTCATGATGCCCTTATTAATTCCCGAGGCCGGGATGGATAGGTTCCGACCTCGCAACAATGCGTGAACGCGTTCCTCCCGTTCGGGCGCGATAGACGGTTCCGAATCTGTCGCGAGGGTGAAAAAAGGAAGGCGAAGGTGTGTCTGCCAGTTGCTGTTGCAATTCAGCAACGAGCGTCAGGCGCCGGCGAGCAGTCCCTCAAGCGAGAGCAGAATTAGGGAGGGCGGGTGGTCGCGATATTCGTCGGGCTGGCCGCTGCGGTTGATCCAAACGGTGCGGAAACCAAACTTCGCCGCGCCTGCGATGTCCCAGCGGTTCGACGACTGGAAGGATATCGAATTGGGATAGAGACGCCAGTTCGTCGCTACCAGATCGTAGACGGACGGATCGGTCTTGAACTTCCGGACCTGGTCGACGGAGAAGATATCGTCGAGCACGGTGTCGAGCGCTGCCGAACGGACCGCTGCCTCGAGCATGGCCGGCGAGCCGTTGGACAGGATGGCGAGCCGCGCGCCTTCCGCCTTGAGCGCCTTCAGCACCGCGGGCACCTCCGGGTAGCAGTCGAGCCGCCAGTAAGCGTCGAGCAGATCCTGTCGCAGCGACCGGTCAGCCGACGGCGCCTTGTCGAAGGCGAAGTCGAGTGCCTGTTCGGTCAATTGCCAGAAATCGACATAGGAGCCCATGAGGCTGCGGACCCAGGAATATTCGAGCTGCTTTGCCCGCCAGATGTCGGACAGCAATGGACCCTCGGGCCCGATTGCGGCCGCATGCCGCCGCACCGCCGCGTGAACGTCGAACAGCGTGCCATAGGCGTCGAATACGAAGGCGGCGTGGCGCATTCCAAACTCGTCCATCATTGCAGGCGCGGACGCAAGAGCCGTCGCCGCTTGAGCAGCCTCTGGCATCAACAATTCCTCGGGATCGGCGGTTGACGGCGCGGGACAAAGCGTCTTCCATTGCGCCGCACAGATTTTGGGACTTCACATGAGCTTATCGACGCCCGCGCAATCGACGACCTGGACCTATGTCGACGGAGACTGGCATGAGGGCAATGTCGCGCTCATCGGCCCGCGAAGCCACGCAATGTGGCTGGGCACCAGCGTGTTCGACGGGGGCAGGTGGTTCGAGGGCGTGTCGCCCGATCTCGACCGGCATTGCGCGCGCGTCAATGCATCGGCGGTCTCGCTCGGCCTCAACCCGACGATGGCCACGGAAGAAATCGTCGGCCTGGCATGGGACGGCTTGAAGAAATTCGACGGCAATACGGCCGTCTATGTCCGGCCGATGTACTGGGCCGAGCACGGCGGCTATATGGGCGTCCCGGCCGATCCGGAATCGACGCGCTTCTGCCTCTGCCTCTACGAAGCGCCGATGATCCCGCCATCGGGTTTTTCGGTGACGGTTTCGCCGTTCCGCCGCCCGACGCTGGAAACCATGCCGACCAACGCCAAGGCGGGTTGCCTCTATCCGAACAATGGCCGGGCCATCCTCGAAGCCAAGCAGCGCGGTTTCGACAATGCGCTGGTGCGCGACCTGCTCGGTAATGTCGCCGAAACCGGCACGTCGAACATTTTCCTGGTCAAGGACGGCCACGTCTTCACGCCGGCTCCGAACGGAACCTTTCTTTCCGGCATCACGCGGGCGCGCACGATCGCGCTGCTTGCCGACTACGGCTTCCGCACCACCGAGACCACGCTTTCAGTGCGCGATTTCATGGAAGCCGACGAGATTTTTTCCACCGGCAACCACTCCAAGGTGGTTCCCGTGACCAGGATCGAGGATCGCGACCTGCAGCCCGGGCCCGTAGCCAAGAAGGCGCGGGAACTCTATTGGGAGTGGGCGCACTCTACTCCCATCGGCTAAAGCCGATAAAAAAGAGGCGAGGGCGCCTGTCGCGGAGTTGTCGCAGTAATATTCCAGCCTATCTCAAATCCGGCGGCTGCGCCGGAAACATTGCCACCGAGGAGTTACGACCATGGCTTTTGAACTGCCCGCATTGCCCTATGACTACGAGGCGCTCCAGCCTTACATGTCCAAGGAAACGCTCGAATATCACCACGACAAGCATCACAAGGCCTATGTCGACAACGGCAACAAGCTGGCTGCCGAAGCCGGCATGGAAGGCCTGTCGGTTGAAGAGATCGTCAAGCAGTCCTTCGGCAAGAACGCCGGCCTCTTCAACAATGCCGGCCAGCACTACAACCACATCCATTTCTGGAAATGGATGAAGAAGGGCGGTGGCGGCAACAAGCTTCCGGGCGCCCTGCAGAAGGCTGTCGACAGCGATCTCGGCGGCTACGACAAGTTCAAGGCCGATTTCATCGCCGCCGGCACCACGCAGTTCGGCTCCGGCTGGGCCTGGCTTTCGGTGAAGGACGGAAAGCTCGCCATCTCGAAGACCCCGAACGGCGAGAACCCGCTCGTGCATGGCGCTTCGCCGATCCTCGGCGTCGATGTGTGGGAGCACTCCTATTACATCGACTACCGCAACGCGCGGCCGAAATATCTGGAGGCCTTCGTCGACAATTTGATCAACTGGGACTACGTCCTGGAAATGTACGAAAAGGCTAGCGCCTGATTGAAAAGAAAAACCCCGGCAAGTCCGGGGTTTTTCTTTGGGCGGCTGCTCCCGATCACGCGGAAATCACGGAAGCGTGACGGGCAGGCAGGAAGTTTTTCAGGCAGTTTTCGTTTGCCCAAGGCAGCCTGTTTGCAACCCAGAGGTCTCTCCATGAAGAAATTTGTTATTGCCGTTTCCGCAATTGCGCTCGCCACCACCGCCGCGTTCGCCGACGTCATCGCCGACCGCAAGGCAGTCATGAAGGAAAACGGAAGACAGGTCGGCGTGCTGGTGAAGATGGTCCAGGGCGAGGCCGATTTCGACGCCGCGGCGGTTATGGCCGCTTTGACCAAACTCAACGAAAATGTTCAGGCGATCGATGTCGCGGCTTCGTTCCCGCCCGGCAGCGACAAGGGCGACACCACCGCTTCTCCGAAAATCTGGGAAGACATGGCCGGATTCCAGGCCGAGGTGGACAAGTTCAAGGCCGTCACCGCCGAGGCCGCCGCCGCTCCGGCCCAAAGCCTCGAAGCGCTGAAGCCGCAGGTCGCCGCGATCGGGCAAAGCTGCTCAAGCTGCCACGAGACGTACCGCATCAAGAAGGGCTGACACCAGCCTATGAATTTGCCTGGAAAGCTCGCCATCGCCGCCGTGATCGCGGCAGGCATTGGCGGGCTGGCCTTCTGGTACCTGACCGAGCCCGCCCGCATCGACGCCGAAGCCGAAGCAGCGCTCGGAACGGGCGATGCGGCGAGGGGCGAGCGCATCTTCTGGGCGGGCGGCTGCACGTCCTGTCACGCCCGGCCGAAATCCGAAGGCGAAGCGCTGCTGCAACTGGTCGGCGGGGTCCAACTCGAGACCGCGTTCGGCACGTTCGTCGCGCCGAACATTTCGCAAGACGTCAATGACGGCATAGGCGCGTGGTCGCGGGAGGAATTTGCCAACGCCATGCTGAAGGGCGTCTCGCCGTCGGGACGGCATTACTATCCGGCCTTTCCCTATACATCCTACGCGCGGATGAGGCCTACCGACGTGGCCGATCTCTACGCCTTCATGAAGACGCTGCCCGCTGTCGCCGGCCGGACGCCAGATCATACGCTGGATTTTCCGTACAACATTCGCCGCGGCATCGGCCTGTGGAAGCTGCTTTACGTCGACGACGCTCCAGTCATCGCCGTGGACGAGGGCTCACCTGAACAACTGCTGCTTGGCCGCTATCTGGTCGAGGGGCCTGGCCATTGCGGCGAATGCCATACGCCGCGCAACATTTCGGGCGGGACCGACAAAAGCCGGTGGCTTGCCGGCGCAGTCGCAGCCGAAGGCGACGGCGTCATTCCCAACATCACATCGGGCGAGGGCGGCATCGGCGACTGGTCCGAAGGCGATATCGCCAGCTATCTCGAAACCGGCTTCACGCCGGATTTCGATTCGGTCGGCGGCTCGATGGTCGAAGTCCAGAAGAACGTCGCCCGACTTACATCCGACGACCGGGCGGCGATCGCTGCCTATCTCAAGGCCGTCCCGCCGCATCCGAACGGATATCCGGCGCGTCCCTCGACCGAGACGCCTTCAGACTGAACGCGGATAGGGAGGCGCGGACGCTTTTCCGGTGACTTTAAGCGCGAACGCGTAATTGAAGGCGATCTCCTCCAGCCGCGAAAAACGCCCGGACGCACCGGCGTGGCCGGAATCCATGTTGATCTTGAAGAGAACGGGGTTGTCGCCTTTCTTCCGGGCGCGTAGGCGCGCGATCCACTTCGCCGGCTCCCAATAGGTGACGCGGGGGTCGGTCAGGCCGGCGACCGCCAGGATCGGCGGATAGTTGTGCGCGCCGACATTGTCGTAGGGCGAGTAGGCGGCGATCGTCCGGTAGTCCTCGGCGGACAGGATGGGATTGCCCCATTCCGGCCATTCCGGCGGGGTGAGCGGCAGCGTATCGTCGAGCATGGTGGTCAGCACGTCGACGAACGCCACTTCGGCGATGATGCCGCCGAATGCCTCGGGCGCCATGTTGGCGACGGCACCCATCAGCATGCCGCCCGCCGAGCCGCCTTGGGCGACGATCCGGTCATGCGCGGTGTAGCGCTCGGCGACCAGATGGTTTGCGGCGGCGATGAAATCGAGAAACGTGTTCTGCTTCTTCGCCCGCTTGCCGTCGTCGTACCAGCCATAGCCCTTGTCCTTGCCGCCGCGAACATGCGCGATGGCATAGACGAAGCCGCGATCGGCGAGCGAAAGACAGTTGGTGTTGAATGAGGCAGGGATGGCGATACCGTAGGAGCCGTAGCCGTAAAGCAGGCAGGGCGCAGTGCCGTCCAGCGGCGTTTCGCGGTGATGGATAAGCGAGATTGGAACCAACTCGCCGTCGTGGGAAGGAGCCATGAGCCGGCGGGTGACGTAGTCTGCAGGATTGTGGCCGGAGGGAACCTCCTGCGTTTTCAAAAGCGTGCGCTCGCGCGTGCGCATATTGTAGTCGAACAACTGCGCGGGGGTCGTCATCGACGAATACGAGAACCGCATCGTGTCGGTGTCGTATTCGTATGAGCCTGAGAGGCCGAGCGAGAAAGCCTCTTCCTCGAATGAGATCATGTGCTCTTCGCCGCTGGCGCGGTCGCGCACGACGATGCGTGGCAGCCCGTCCTTGCGCTCCAGCCGCACGAGGAAATCCTTGAAGCTGAGCAGCGACAGGATCAGCCGGCCGGGTTCGTGGCCGACGAGTTCCGTCCAGTTGGCGCGCCTCGGATCGGCGACCGGCGCCGTCATGATCTTGAAGTCCTTCGCGCCGTCGGCATTGGTGAGGATGAAGAAGATGTCGCCGCCTTCCTCGAGATCATACTGCAGCCCGGTTTCGCGCGGCTCGACGATGCGCGGCGCGGCCAACGGATCCCTGGCGCTGAGCAGGCGGTATTCCGTCGTTTCGTGATCGTTGATGCCGATGAAGATCCAGTCATTTCTGCGTGAACCGCCCACACTCATGAAGAAGCCGGGATCGGGTTCCTCGTACACGAGGCGGTCGTCGGCGTGATCGGAACCGAGCGCGTGGAAGAAGATTTTCGAGGGGCGGTGGTTCTGGTCGAGCCGCGTATAGAAGAATCCATCGCCGGCAGCATTCCAGACACCCGAGCCGCCGGTGTCCGGGACGGTTTCGGCAAGATCGTTACGTTTCGCAAGATCGCGGACGCGGAGCGTGAAGAACTCCGAGCCCTTGTCGTCGAAGGCCCACAATAGGCGGCTGTGGTCTGGCGAGTGGTCGACGCCGCCGATGCGGAAATACGGCCGGCCCTCGGCTTCGGCGTCGCCGTCGAGGATGATGTCTTCCTCGCCGCCGTCGCGCGGGGTGCGGAAGTAGCGCGGCTGCTCGCCGCCCTTCTTGAAGGATGAGCCATAGGCATACGGCCCGTCTTTCATCGGAACCGACGAATCGTCCTCCTTGATGCGCCCCTTCATTTCCTGGAACAGCGTCTTCTGCAGCTCAACAGTGTCGGCCATCAGGGCCTTCTGGTAGTCGTTTTCGGCGTTGAGGTGATCGCGGATCGCAGGATCGAGCAGCGCCGGGTCGCGAAAGACCTCTTGCCAGTTCTCAGCGCGCAGCCAGGCGAACTCGTCTGACCGGGTGACGCCGTGCCGGGTGTCGGAGACCGGGCGCTCCTCGGTTACGGGCGGATTGACGTTCGGAAACATGTTTTGGGCGGTCATTGCTTCTCGCTTGGGAAAATTCTTGAATGGCAAATGAATACGTCCGTCACGGGGCGTTCAAGAGCAAAAGTCTAGTGTTTCAGCGTGTCCGGTTTAGCCGGTTCGCCACAGGAGAGATAGATGAATAGGCTTTTGAGGGTCACCGCGGCGCTCGCCGCATGCTTGACGGTCGCGGTCAGCGCAAACCAGTCCGGGGCGGCGGCATTCGCGGCATGGGAAGTCGCCAACGTGCCGTTCGGCGACACGTTGAATGTCAGGAAATATCCTGCCGGCCATTCGCAGAAGCAGGCGGCATATCCGAACGGGACGGTGCTGCAGATGACGGGCAAATGCACCGGCGGCGTCAATCTGCTCGATATCTCCAACCAGCCGCAGTGGAAGCAGAAACAGACGGTTCGTTACCGCTGGTGCCAGATCTGGCACGACCCGGCCCAGAACGGCAATTTCGTCACCGGCTGGGTGTACGGCAAATACATCGCTCCGCACTGATGCCGATGCGTCAGCCCATCTCGTAAGTAGTCAGTTCGTTTCCTGCGAAGTGAAACCCGTCGATTTCGGGTGGGCGGCAGTTGCCAGGGCCTGTCATTTGCCTCCAAAATCGGAAGATTGCCGGTCCGGTCCGAATCGGTCATTGGGTCTGCAACTGCGGCGAAAATGCGCCGTCGCGCGATCTGATCCACAAGCAGTAAAGACTTAGAGCAGCCGTGACGCTACGTAACGTTGCTGATTTGAGTGAAAATCGGTTTCGTCTAATCGACGTCGGCGCATACAAGTGGCCGGCGAATATCTGGAATGACTAGGCGGATAGCCAATATATACAAAAATTGTGAATTGACTTGACTTGGCAATATGCCCGATAAGACAACTCGGCGCGAATCGTGGGGTTTTGCCCTGCGCCAAACTGCGCAATGCCCCGCCGGTTAGAAAGGGGCGCAACTATCTAGCTAAATTGGGGCCCGAATAATATGGACACTATGGAAACGCCTGCTCGTAATCACGAGATGCTGATCGAGCTTACGGCCGATGTTGTCGCTGCTTATGTGAGCAACAATCCGGTCCCGGTCGGCGAACTGCCTAATCTTATCTCCGACGTGCATGCAGCGCTTGGCCGCGTCGGCGGCAGCGCCGAACAGCCGCTCGCCGACAAGCAGAAGCCGGCGGTCAATCCCAAGCGCTCAGTGCATGACGACTACATCGTGTGCCTGGAAGACGGCAAGAAGTTCAAGTCGTTGAAGCGTCACCTGATGACCCATTACGGCCTGACGCCCGACCAGTATCGTGAAAAATGGAGCCTGGACTCCAGCTATCCGATGGTCGCGCCGAACTACGCGGCCGCGCGCTCGCAGCTCGCCAAGAAGATGGGGCTCGGCCGTAAGCCCAAGTCCCGATAGACTTAAACGTCTACAGGAGTTTCGCGACGGCGCCTTCGGGCGCCGTTTTGCTTTCCGGCCTTGCCCTGGCGGGGCGCGGCTTTGGTTCCGCGCAGTCGGTCGAGCCCCTGCTTCAAGGCTATGTGCCGGTTCAGATCGTAGCTCCAGTGCCGCCGCAGTCCCTTCAGGCGCTCGCGCTCTATGGCTCGCTCCAGGCGGCCGGCCAGCCTGAGCTTTTCGGCGGGTCCGGCTTCCAGCGCCGCGGCGAGATCGATGCCGCAGGCTAGGTGCAGGGCCGCAATCTGCCGTGCATGCGCCGTTTCCTGCGCTTTCCGATCCGTGAAGTCTTTGGTTTCCTGACGAAATCCGTGCATGCGGCTGGTCCTGTCCTTGGCATTGATGCCTACAGGCTAGCCACGCGGCCAAGGGGTGGGGATAAAACTCCCGCCTGAAAAGCACGCTGAATTAAAAAAGAGCTGCATTTTCAATCTGTTGTCTATTGGACGGCAGATTCTTTGTTCTCATTTTGTTCACATCCTGGTTGTAGATCGCTATAAGAACTTATTCCTATCAGGCGAGGAGGAAGAGTTCAGTGCATTCGACAGCAGTGACGGCCAGGAAGGCGATTATAGAAACTCAGCCGAGGGCAAGAAGCGCTCTAGCCCGTTCGGCCCAGCCGGTCGGGGGGCCGCGCGGCGAACGCGCCGTCGAATTGTGCGAGGGCATGATCGACATCGTCGCGGCCTTGTTCAACGTCTCCGGAAAGGAGCTGCGGCGGTCGGGGCGGGCCGATCAAAGCATCACGCGGGTCCGGCAGATCGCCATGTATGTCAGCCATGTCGTGCTGCGGCTCAGCATGAACGAGGTCGGCCACGGCTTCGGACGCGACCGCACGACGGTTCTCTATGCCTGCCACCTGATCGAGGACATGCGCGACGACGAGGATTTCGACTGTCTCGTCGCCCGGGCCGAGCGGGTGGCGCTCGCTGCATTTCGCAACCGCATTGGACTTTGACGGATGACAGACGGGATGAAGCGGCGGATCCTGAGCTTCCTGGCGCGTGGCGATGTCGCCGTCCGGCCGGCGGCGAATGCGGGCAGGGTTCTGCTCGACGCCGGCGAACGGGGAACGATCGCCGTCGACGCGGCCTTGCTGGCGGCAATGGCGAAGGACGGCGCGCTGATCCGGCAGGGCGCACGCCTTTCATTAGCTCGGCAGGACGAAACGGCCGGTCGGAGCAAGACGGACAACAGCCGCTTCCAGGATCAGCACCGCGAGCTCGAGATCATGCAGGTCGAGGCCGGCGGGGAACCGGGCCTTGCCCTGATCAACCTGGCGGAATCGCCGCTGGGGCAATTGATGCGCCGCCGCGGCGCGGACGGCAGGCCGTTCCTGACGCAGGCCGAGTTCGCGGCCGGCGAGCGGCTGCGGTCGGACTATACGCGCGGCAGGATCATGCCGCGGCTCAGCGCGAACTGGGAAGCGAGCGTGTCTTCGGGCACGCGCGCTCAGGGCGGCGGGCTGGCCGAACTGACCGATGCGGCGCTCGCGGCGCGCCAGCGCGTCGATGCGGCGATCGCGGCGGTCGGCCCGGAGCTTTCAGGCGTGCTGATCGACGTTTGCTGCTTCCTGAAAGGCCTGGAACTGGTCGAGCGCGAGCGCAACTGGCCGGTGCGCTCGGCCAAGATCGTGCTCAAGACCGCGCTCGGCGTGCTCAGCCGCCATTACAATCCGGCGGCAGGAAGATCCGCGCGGCATCGCCCGCTGCATTGGGGAACCGACGATTACCGGCCTAAGGTGTGTTGAGATTCAGGTGATGCCGGCCTGCAAATGGCGGCTTTCTGCGCTTCCGGTGCTCACGGACCTGAATGTCCGCTCCGCTCCGGTTCTCGAAATCTACCATTTTCGTCTCGGCCTGACCTGAATCTCCACACACCTTAAATGTCGGTATAGCTCAGGCGTGCTGGACGAGGGCGGCTTCGGCGTCGCCCTTCATGCGCTTGACCATCGAGCGCAGGCCGTTGGCGCGCTGCGGCGACAGGTGCTCGTCGAGGCCGAGCGAGCGCATCAGCGCCTCGGCGTCGGTCTTCACGATCTCGCTGGCGCGCCTGCCCGAAAACAGGGCCAGCATGATGGCGACCAAGCCGCGGACGATATGGGCGTCGGAATCGCCCTGGAAGCGGACGACCGGATCCGGGCCAGGGCCCTTGTCGGTCACCAGCCAGACCTGGCTGACACAACCCTGGACCTTGTGGGCGGCGTCTCGCGCCTCGTCTGGAAAGGGCGGCAGCGCCTCACCCAGTTCGATGATGTAGCGATAGCGCTCTTCCCACTCGTCCAGGAAGGCGAAATCGTCGCGGATGGTGTCGATCGTAGTCATTTGCCGTCGATATAGTGATTGCGCCGGGCCGCGTCACGGAAAAAGACGGGGCAGGCAGCATCGGGGCAAATTACCCCTCCACCACGCCCCTCAAGCAGGGCTATCGCATATAGGGCAGGAGAAAGACGGATAGGTAAGCCTGCTCCGCCCGTCATCCCGAGGATCTGCCTGGGCTGCGGTCTTGGAGAGCACTGAGCCTACCGGGGTTTCGGAGTCGTTTGTGACTGATCGCCTGCGGCAGATCCTCGGGACAAGCCCGAGGATGACGGCGTTGAAGCGTATAGGCCCACCAAGCTCATATGGGATAACCCTGCCCCCGCAGGGGGAGACCGGACGCCGCTCCTCAAACCAGACGCGATTGAAAGAGGCGTGTTCTTCTCCCCGCTGCGGAGAGAAGGTTTCGTGCGATTGGCCGCGCAAACCTCAATTCACGGCCGGAACGTCCGCCTGTGGCGTCGGAATGGCGCCGGTCATGGTGGCGGTGTCGGGTTCGCCGAAATTGTCGTCCAGCATTTCGAAGGCGATTCGGGCCGCTTCGCGCGCCCTGACGCCGACCGTTTGCAGGGCCGACTTGCCGGTCTCGCAAACTTCGGGTTTGCGCTCGCAAATGCCGGTCACGTCGCCGATCGCCTCGCGCGCGGCCAGAAACGCCTGGATGGCGCCGACGCTTGGAGCGTCATCGGAGGAATTGCCGGTGTCCAGCGGAAGGACCAGCAGGACCAGCGAGAACCAGAATGCCATCCGAACCAGAAAACCCATCTGACTGCCCTCATCGTCTTCGGGGCGCGCTTCGTAAATGCGCGACCTTCTTGTTGTCGCTTCACTATGGCACAAGCCGCCCAAGGAGCGCTTGCCTGTGAAGGCGGCTTTTTCGACAAATTCGATTCAAATTTTAGATAATGCCGGGTCCGGACAGTTCGATTCATGCATTAACGGCGCGGGTAAGATTACATTAACCACGTAAACTTTTGTAATTGCACAATTTACAGGTTTTCGAAGGCGGTCTGGAGGTCCGATTGCGTGGTCTTTGGACGCCTCGCCTGGCTAAACCGTCTGTTTACCATGGAACCAACTCACCCTGTCCGTAAGCGCCGACGCCCCAATATTCGGCGTTGACGGCGGACCTCGATCGGCGCGCCTTATTCATTCTTTAAAGCCTGGGTGCGACTTTCGGATTCAACCAGAACCGGTCCGCGAACCGGGTGAAATCAGGGTGCGTTGAGTGAGTTTGTTGGCGGCCAGATATAGCGACATGCTCGGCGCGATTGCCGCCGGTTGCGATCGGCTGGTCCACCCTTCGATCGCCGGAGAAAGCGAAAGGCTTCGCCACCGCCGCCTGATCGGCGTGCTGCTCTCATCGCCGTTTCCGATTGCCGCCGCCGCCGGCCTGCTGCTGCCATCCGCACTCGGCGCGGCGGTCACGCTGGCCTTCATCTGCGCCACCTGTGGGGCGGCATGGCTCGCCGCCCTGCTGGTCGCCGCAACCGGCAAGGGCCGGACGGCCGGCATGATCGCGTTGGGGGCCGGCGCTGCGGTCCTGGCTTGCCTGACGGCGGCTGCCGGGGGGCTTGCCTCGCCGATGACGCTCATAATGCTTGCACTGCCGTTCGAATCTTATTGGGTGGCGCGGACCAGGAAAGCGGCGCTGTGGGGCGTGGCGGCTGCTACGGCGGCTCTCATGCTGCAGGCGGTGCTGGGCGACGCGCTGTCTTCGGGTGCTTCGCCGGCTCTGTGGCACTGGCTGCTTCCAACCGCCTATGCCGTTGCGATGCTGGCGAGGCTGGCTCCGGCCGCCGACGAAACCGGGGCCGCCCGGGAAACGAACGCCGAAACGAAGCTCGAGGACATCATCGACGCGGTGGTGCTGAGGATCGCGCCGGGCGGCGACGTCCTCGACGTCACCGAAAAATCGCTCCAGATGCTGCAACTCCCTCCGGAGCTGCTGCTTGGAACCGGGCTGTTCGACCGCATCCATGTCGGGGACCGGGTCGGCTATCTCTGCGCGCTCGCCGACCTGCGCGACGGGCGGCCGGGCCGCAAGGCGGAAATTCGCATCCGCCTGCCGCATGCGGGCAATGGCATGCCGAACGACAATTACCGGCATTTCGCGATCGAGCTGAACAGGGATTCCGGCGCGGAACAGACATTCCTGGCGATATTGCGCGACAATGAGGAAATGGCCGAACTGCGCGCTGCATTGGCCGCGGCGGTCGATGCGAATAACGGCATCGATATCGCCAAGGGCCGTTTCCTCGCCGCCGTCAGCCATGAACTGCGCACGCCGCTCAACGCCATCATCGGCTTTTCCGATATGCTCCTGCACGAGATGTTCGGAGGCTTCAGCGACCCGCGCCAGAAGGAATATGTCGGCCTGGTCCGCGATTCGGGCCAGCATCTGCTGGAGGTCGTCAATTCGATCCTCGACGTGTCGAAGATCGAAGCCGGCTCCTATCCGACCTATCCCGAGTCTTTCCGGTTCCGAGAGGCGGTCGAGATGTGCCGCTCGATGATGAGCCTGCAGGCGCAGGCCAAGAAGGTAAGGCTGCATGCCGAGGTGGCGGCCGAGACCGGCGAAATCCTCGCCGACAAGCGCGCCGTGCAGCAGATGCTGATCAACCTCGTGTCGAACGCGGTGAAGTTCACGCCGGAGGGCGGCCGAGTGACGATCGGTGGAAAGAGGATAGGCTCGCGTCTTCACTTCTGGGTAAGCGACACCGGCATAGGCATTGCGGAAGACGATCTGTCCACGATAGGAAAGCCGTTCACGCAGGTCCAGAACGACTATACGCGCCAGTATGAAGGCACGGGCCTGGGACTATCGCTGGTGAAGGGGCTGGTGGCGCTGCATGACGGCACGATGTCGATCGAAAGCGCGGTGGGCGAGGGCACTGTCGTGACGATAAGCCTGCCGGTCGACGGACCCGCCGGACAGGTATGCAACGACGGCGGCGAATTGCTGCCGATGCCGGGCAGGACGAAAGAGAAGGTCGATGGCACGCTCCGCAAAGCAGGCTAGGAAAGCTGTCGGCCGGAGCCGTGCGCTGCATGGCGGCGTGGCCGCAATGGGCGGGCTGATTTCGCGCAATCCGGTGGCGGTGGGCGGTTCCACCGCATTTCTGGTCGCGCTGCTCTATGTGTCGGCCAACGCGCTCTGGTATCAGCCGCATGCGCATCCCGGCGCATTCTTCGCAACGCGCGACTTGAACGCGGCGGGTTGGCCGGAGCGGGACACAGGCTCGGAGACGACGATCCATCTGGTGCGGCCGGAGGAAGCTCCGCCCCGCCCGAAAGGCGATCCGCGCGTCGAGCAGGTCCAGACCGTCCTGAAGGAACTGAATTTTTATGACGGCGCGGTCGACGGCCTGGCCGGCCCGAACACCACGCACGCCATCGAAGAGTATCGGCGCAAGATGGGCCTGACGGTAAGCGGGGAAATCGACGCCGAGCTTCTCGAAATGCTGGGCACGCCGTCAACGACGGCGGGAATCGCGCCGACGCCGGCGCCTCGCGAGAGCGCCTTGCCCGTGTCCCAGATGGTGACCGACGCGCCCGAGGACATGGTCGTCAGGATCCAGGCCGGCCTGAAAGCCTTCGGCAATAACGACATGGAAATCGACGGAGTGATCGGCTCGCGCACGCAGGCGGCGCTGCGCGAATTCCAGTCGCTGTTCGGGCTGCCCGAAACCGGCCAGCCTGACCAGGCGGTCTATGCCAAGATGAAGGAAATCGGGCTGACGAACTGAGGGGCTTGGTCCCTCTTTCTGTTCCACGGCATGCTCGTGTAGTGTCCCATCCGGCGCAGAGATCCTATGCCGTCCTGCAGCATGGGAACTCGGAGCAAAGGGGCTGGTCCGCGCATCCGACAATGCCGTCAGGATCACGCGAATTGGTATACGAAACGGCCTGTCGAATGATGATAGCGCAGAGATTTACCCTCGCCTTGCGAGTGACGCTTTCCTACATGGCTGGCGTGATAGGAGGTCTATTGACTGTGCTGGCTATCACGGACCCACAGCACGATGTGATGGCGGCTGACGTTTTCTCAAGTTTTGCACTGGCTGTGGCCGCGGGCTTTCTGATCTCATGGCCTCTTTATCTAACGGCGATCGCAGTCACCCTGATTTTCCCACGATCGGTAGCTGCCAATCCTGGAATTTGGAGCGTAGCAGCAACTTTAATCGGCGCCGGTTTCTCGTTTTGGACCCCGGCGTTCGATGGCGAACTCCGATCGGTCGGCGGTCTCGCCGCCGTATTGGCGGGCGCTTGTTTCTATTGCTGGAGCCTATCGAATCCGGTCCGACAAATTTCTACCTGAGACATTACCCACGCTAGCGACCCCTTTCCCGTTCCAGCGCGATGAGGGTACGGGTGGGGATAGCCTTACCGACGGAAAGCTCCCGCGAAATGCGTGTCACCACCGATCTGTTCGTTTCCGCGCTTGTGCGACGGATTTTCGCCGCGGGCGGGTTTGCCGCCGTGGTCAAGCGCGGGGCGACGGAGGCTGGCGCTGTGTTCGTCATCGCGCGCGGCCGGCTGGGCGACGCCAGCCTCTACGGTCCGGCTCCGCAG
>NZ_AHAM01000262.1 GCF_000236565.1 Mesorhizobium alhagi CCNWXJ12-2
CTCCATCGCGCTGAAGAAAGGGCAGACCATCGGCATCGTCGGTGAGTCCGGTTCCGGTAAATCGACGCTGGGCCGCGCCCTGCTTCGGCTGCTCCCCAGCGACGGGGCCATTCGGTTTGGCGGGCGCGACATCTCCACCGCCGGCCGGGACCAGATGAGGCCGCTGCGACGCGAGATGCAGCTGGTGTTCCAGGATCCGTTCGGCTCACTGTCGCCGCGGATGACCATTGGCCAGGTCATCACCGAGGGCCTGCTGGTGCATGAGCCGTCGCTCTCAAGCAAGGATCGCGACCGTCGCGCGGTCGAGGCGCTGCGCGAGGTCGGGCTCGATCCCGCCATGCGCAACCGCTATGCGCACGAATTTTCAGGCGGGCAAAGGCAGCGCATCGCCATTGCCCGCGCCATCATCCTCAAGCCCAAGGTCGTGGTGCTTGACGAGCCGACTTCGGCGCTCGACCGCTCGGTCCAGAAGCAGATTGTCGATCTCCTGCGCGACCTCCAGCAGGCGCATGATCTTTCCTACCTCTTCATCAGCCACGATCTCGCCGTGGTGCGGGCGATGTCGGACTACATCATCGTGATGAAGCAGGGCCAAATCGTCGAGGAGGGGCCGACGGCCGAGATTTTCGACGATCCGCGCGAGGAATACACACAGACGCTGATGGCCGCCGCGATCGATGTGACGAAGTTCCGGGCGGCAGCTTCAGGCTAGGCCTATCGAACGCTCGCGTTCGGTCGTCTGGCCTGCGCATTCCGCTCAGCTTTCGGCCTTGAACGTCTTGGCCAGTTCCATCAGCTTCTTGCGGTCGTTGCCATGGCGGCGAATGAGTTCACGGGCCTGGTTCGGCGACAGATCGGTCGCTTCGGCCAAATGGAGCGCCTCGGCCTCCAGATCGTCTGCCGTGCTCGCCTGATGCCGACCGCCGGACTTCGTTTTGTCGTCTGCCATGCCAGCTCTCCTTGCCGGTAGATGACTTATGCCAGAACCCGTGGCCGCGATCGATTGTTCCACGCATTGTGGCCCGGCAGGCCTCGATGAGGACACGGGCACTTTGACGCCGACGTATTTTTTTGTGTTTGCTTAGGGCGAGCGCGAATAGCCAAGCCATTGAATTTTCTGGTCGGAGTGGCAGGGTTTGAACCTGCGACCCCGTCGTCCCGAACGTGGGTCGCTGCGAGCAAAGCCGCAGAGTTCCGGGCTTTTCCATCACGCTGATTTGCCAACGTTCGCGTTAGTTTCCGGTTTATCTGTGGGGTTTCTGTGGGGTGGAGTAAGCTCGTTCGTGTTCTGTTTTTCGTTGATCCTAACAACGTTCTTCGGCGCCTTAGCGATTGCCGGCTGGACGTGATCTTCTCAGCCGCGTCGGACTGGAAGTCGGGATGATGATGGCCGTAGGTTTCGATCAGCGTCTCGGTCGTCATGCCGAGGAAGCCCGCGGCTTCCCACACGCCGTGCGCATCGCGCTCGCCGATCACCCGCAGGAGAAGACCATCTCGCTTCTGGCAATTGCAATGTCGCATCTCAGAAAACAGGTGGAGATGCAACTCGACCTTCCTATCGGTTTCATCGACGAGCATCGTCGACCGGGCACAAGGAGAGTAATAGCGCGTTGGACGGCGGACAAGGCCGTCGACAACATCCGCGAACGGTTCGGTTGGCAGGCGGTCGGCTATGGGTCGGCGGCGCTCGAGATTTCCCGCTCTGTTCCCGATGAATTCCGCGAACTTGCCGAGAAGGAACTGTAGCGGTTTCTGAACCTGTCGACACTCCTTTCGCGCTGCCGCTTCGGCTTCTGCGGCCGCGTATCGCCCTCGTCTGTTTGCTGCCATCGCTCTCGCCCTCTTGCGTCGCAGGTGGCGCGTTGATGCGCGCGATGAAGTCCGAAAGTAGCCACGCAGCGCCGTGAGATTGACGCGCTCACTATACAAATTGGGCTTATTGAATCGCTCATGTGCACCAATAGGATCTTCTAAAAATTCGCGAAGCAGTGAACTTTTTGCGGCAGTTGGGTTATGGATGGGGTTCGTGGCCGGTTTCTGGAGGGAAGTGAAGGTGCCTAAGAAAAACTCGCCCGGGTCCATGAATATGCAAACAAGGCGCCACCGCGTAAGGTTGTGCCCGGCGTGTCTGCGAGTTACGCCGTGATAAGCGGAAATGTAGCCAAACGGATTGATTCCGACAGGTTGGAAAGCAGCGAACATCGTCACGATCCAGGCCACGTTGGCCAGATCTTGAAGAAACTCGCGGCGGAACTTGAACTCTTGCCCGGCCAGCTTCGAGCGGCCGCCCGGTTTGTCCTTGCAAATCCTAAGGATGTGGCACTTAAGACGATGCGTGAGCAGGCCGGGCTGGCGGGTGTGTCGCATTCAACCATGGTACGCTTTGCGGAATGGTTGGGATTTGGCGGTTACACAGAACTAAAGGCGGTATTCGCCGACTGGCTGCGCCAGAATGCCGACAATGGATCAGAGCAGGTCAGCTTCTCATCCGAACTAACATCCGCCGATGTCGAAAACGCAGCTGATTGGCTTCGCTGGGAGGTCGCTCGTCTGGGTGCTCAACCCAATATCGAGCGCAATCTCCTAGCCGCAGAACTGCTGGCCGGGGCACGGCGAGTTATCTCTGTCGGAATTGGACCACAACTGGCTGTCGCCAATCACTTTACAGAAGTCCTTCGTTCCTTGGGGCACACTGCTTTTGTGTTTGACGCAGCACAGCAGTCAGTTACCCACGGATTGAAAGACATCGGTCCCAGGGATGCCATTTTGGCAATCAGCATGGAGCCGTTCACCAAACAAACGCTCGCAGTCGCACGTTATGCGCGGCGCCGAGGCGCCCAAATCGTCGCCATTGTGGACTGCCTGCAATCGCCGATCGAGCAATATGCGCAAGCGATCATCGTCACGGCGCAATCGGAGAGCCGGTTCCAGAGCATGGCGCCGATTATCGCGTCAGTGGAAATTCTTGCCGCCCTGGTCGAGCAATCGACTATCTCATCGCAACCAAAGGAATATGACGTGGCTCGCTCACTGCCAAGCGAGCCACGAAGGAGTCGTTCCGTTCCGTCCACTTAGTTCCGCCAGATCGATCCAACAGGCGGATACTACTTCAGACCCGAGCGGCAATCATTTCCACGGCAGCGATGGCTGGCACCATGCTCGGAAAAGTCAACGGAACAGGAGTTTCAACCAGCACAGTCTCGTCCGCGATCCGCGCCAGGGCGGATTTCTCGCAATCGGTCACGGCAATCACTTTGGCGCCTCGGCTGGATGCGAGGGTCGCCAACCGTACTGTCCGGCAATCCCCGGAATTCAGTCCTACAGCAAGCAACGCCAATCCCGGTCCGGTTTCACGCAACTGAGTCACAACCCACTCTTCACCTACATCGATCGACTGGGCGTTCATCTCCCTTGCCACCAGAGTCTGGGCCAAGTGGTCGGATACGACTTTCTCCAGGCACGAGCCAACGCACCAGATTTCGCTTGCGCGCTGCAACAGGGCGGCCGCCGCTGATTGCTGCAGCGCGCTTCTCTGATCGCCCAACTTCGAAAGGCTCGCCGCTACGTGGTTAGCCCTCAATCTCGCATGGTGCCCCGGTAGCTGGAATGGCGAATCGGGCGCCCGAGTCTCCGGGAGATCGCGCAGAGTTTTGGCATGGATCGCTCGCAATGCTTCGTAACCCTCGAGACCGAGCCATTCAGCCAGTCGCATCATCGTGGAGTGAGAAACACCCGCCCTGCGCGCCTGGTTTCGCATGGACAGCAACGCCACGTCGCGAGGGTGCTCCAGCACATAAGATGCTGCGATTTTTAGTTGGGGAGGTAACTTATTGAATTGTATCAGCAGCAGATCAGAAATAGCGGTCACGTCCATGACCTAACACCTCTCTGCCCCCGCGCGACCGTATGGATTGGCGCGCAGGATATCAACGACAGATTGTAAGGGAAGATGTGTCCCTGCGGATTGAGATGACCACTTTCGAGAGCCGCACATCAACCGACTAACAAAATAGTCCGCTGGAACTCGGTAGTTTTCAGCACCGCGGTTCGATCCGGATTTTATTACCCGACTTATTTTGTGGCGAGATCACGTTTTGTAACATCCGGCGAACATATCCGGCATGTACTCAAATCCAGGGAGCTACCGTTTTACCGTGGCAGGTAGATCCGGTCCCCCGCAAACAGCAGGCTCGGATTGGCTATATGCTCCAAATTGAGCGCCACCGTTGCCGAGATGCTCTTTTGGTGATGGATCGCTAGGCGGATGATGCTGTCATTGTTCTGGACGATGATAGCGCGATAGCCCTGCTCCTCGAGTTCGGGGTTTAAGCGACCCGATTGGTCCTGAGCACCTTCGGGGTGAGCCGCGAGATATTCGGCGCGCACCCATCCCTGCATCTCCTTGCCCTCAATGTCGATCGCCCACACCGGAGCCCACATGGTGCCGTCTGTATCTGTCTTGCGAGAGCCGGTTTCGCGCACCAGCGCATCCTGTCGCAATACACCGAGGCGCTCGGCGTCCGCGTTCGGCGCCTCACGCAAGCTGAGGCCGATTTTCGAAGTGATCGCAAATTGCGGCTCGACCCTATCCGCCGGTTTCGCACCCGTGGGGTCCGGTGGAGGCGGCGTGTCATCGGGCTGTACGACGCCGTCATCCGGGCCTAGATTCACGCTAGTTGCGGGAGGGGCGTCCGGCTCACCCGGGTTCTGGCCATCGGTTCCGGCCACTTTCCATGGCTCGCCATCCAACGTGTCCCACGCGAAGAGGAACATGCCTGCCCCGAAGGTGACGCCCAGGGCGAGGCGGTCCGCAGCCGCCCAGCGCTTGTCGGACTTTGCTGCCGCCTTAATGTCGGCTTCAGTGCGTGGCAAGGGCTGCCGGTTCAACTTGTCTGCGCGGATTGCCGAGGCCCAAAATTCGGCACTGCCCAGCGCGAACAGTGCGCCAGAACTCCATCCAAGCGGCGAATGCAGATTCTGTGCGGTATAGGCGATCGAGCCGCCGAGATAGGCGGCGTTGCCGACATGGTCGCCGAGCAGGCGCATCACCGTGCGGCCCGTGAAGGCCTGCATTGTCGACTTGGTGCCATAGATCATATTGCCCAGCGTGAAGGTGCCGTTCACGACCGGGTTTGATCCGCTCTGGATCAGCGGCGCTGCAGCTCCGGGCGAGGAGACGATGAACGAAAGTCCGCTCGAGAGGTTCAGCGCGCGGCCAAGCTTGGTATGCGGCGCCGTGGCATTGGGAAAGATCGACTGCACGCTGAAGACGGCGCCGCGCCACGCGAACGCCACGCCGCTGGCTGTCGCCGTCCAATGCGGGGGCAGCGAACTCCACAGCATGTAGGACGAAGTCGCCATGGTGCCGAAGGTTTCAAGCGCCGCCTGGTGTTCCTTGAACCGCGAATAGACCAACGCGCCATCCACGAGAGTCCGCTGCTCCGGCGTCATCGTTTTCCGGTAAGCGGTTTTGAAGGTCGACAGTTGCTGCACCGACAGCGCGTTTGTCTGATCCGTGCTCATCCACCCGAACTGTTCGAGCGTGAACTTGCGGAACTGACCGGGGCTCAACTGTTCAAGCTGCTTCGGCGTCACGGCCGCGATCTGCGGCCGGGTTAGCGCTTCGATATGGTTGACTGTGAAGGCGCCCCACTGGTCGCGCGTCAACGCTGCGATCTGCCCGCGGGTCAACCACGACACCTGCTCCGGCGTCAGTTTCGCGGTATCGATCGCGGTAATGCCGGTCTCGGGAATTGCGCGCAACTGCTCTTTGGAAAGCCGATCCCACGCTGTATTCTCGCGCGCGATGCCGAGCTGCGTGTCGTTAAGCTTGGCGAACTGCCGCCCCCGCATTTGGGAAAGATCCAATCCGAGGGCTTTCAGCTGTTGGGGATCGAGCACGGCCAGCTGATCTGGAGTAATCTTCAGGCGCTGAGCGGAGGTGAATTGCTTCAGCTGAAGCGGCGAGAACGCGGCGATCTGGTCGGCGTTCATGCCGGCGATGCGCCCGGGCGGAATCGCGGCGACACAACTGGGCCTGATCCCGTTGAGCTGATCGGCGCTCAATGCCCGCAATTGCGTCGGCCGCATTGCCGCGATCTGGTCGAAGCTCAGGAAAGCCATCTGGCTCGACGTCAGGCCGCTAAGCTGCTCCGGATTGAACTGCCCTATGTGGAGCGGTTCGATGGAGATAAGCTCGGCGCGGGACAGCTTGCCGACATCATCGGCCGACCAGGAGCGCACCTGCTTTGCGGTAGGCGCCTTGACCTCCGGCGGAAGGAGCGAGCCAAGCGGGATGGGTTGGTGATCGCCCAGCGGGAGGAGGTCGAAATTGCCCTTGCGTTCCGCATAGGCGGCGAGGAATGCCTGCACATCCGCCGCATCATCCTGCCGCAAGAACTTGCCTTCGACGATCTTCGTGGCAGGGTCGTTGCGGAAGTTCTCGATCATCTCCCGCTGATCGGGGCGCGCATGCTCGGCCAGGTCGTCTAGGAACCGTTTCAGCGACGCCTTGGCGCCTTTCGGAATCATAAATGCCGAACCATTCTCGGAAGCCGCTGCGCGGCCAAGCCATTTCGGCGCATAGAGGCCGTAGGTCTCGCCATCCTGGCCGGGAAGCTTCAGGGTCGTGTAGCGGTCCTTGGCAATCGAGCGTGGCTCGCTGCGCGCATTGCTCTTGTATTGCGCCCGCACCTCTGCGCTGTACGCGAGCGCTCCGCCCGGCACTGGCGGGGTCGAGAGCGAGACCGTGTAACGTGTCGCCGGCGTTCCATACTGGCCGTAGAGGTATTCGTATATGTTGCCGTCCGTCGGCATCGAACGGGACTGCGGCGAGCCTTTGGAATGGAAGTCCTCGGGCAAATGGGAAGTCCGCCACTCGTTCACCTTGCTCTTGATCTTGTATGTCGCAGATGTCGTGAACTTGTCCGGATTGAAGGCGAGGACGCCGGGCAGCCGGTTGCTGTCGTTGAATATGACATCGACAAGCATGGCCTCGGGATTGAGCACGCGCCTGCTTTCGCCGGTCAGGAGCTGAATCTCCTTGACGGGCGATTTGCCAGGCACGGCCGAGAGGCGCATGCCGCTTGCAACCGGATTCTCGGCGTATGAAACCGTCTTTGACGGGTCGATCTGCCCCGCCTCGACGAGCCTGTGAATGGTGTCGACACCATCTCCCCGGTTGAGCGCCTCGACGAGTTGCTGTGCCGCAGCCGGATCCTTGATTGCAAACTGGATTTGCAACGTCGTTGTGCCCAGCGCCGCCTGTATCTGGTCGTAGGCCTCGCGCGAGACTACATCGCCCGCCTTCAGCGTATCCTTGACCGGAGATTCCGGCCGCTTCTCGAAGCCCACGCGCGGAAGCGCATCGACGGCGTCGACGTGATTCGCCAATACCGGCAGACGAAGACCCGCCTTGAACTCGGTCATGACCCTGTCGAAAGGCAGCGTGTCCTGGAGCCTGACATGGCCGCCCGCGTTGTCCGCTGCAACGCCGAAGAAATCGCGCTCGCCGGGATTGAGCGTGACGTCCTCCCCCTTGAGCGATGGCGTGTATGCCATTTCGATAACGGTCGCGGAACCGGATTCCTCAGGCGTCTTGCCGACGACGCCGGCAAAGCTGGGCTTGATTTCGTATCCCGAACGGTCCGTGAATACTGCGTTCTTCACGACTTCGGAGAGGTCGCTGGCCCGCACCGGGAACGCCGTCTGATTGGAAACCGGCCAAACGCCTGCCTGCAGGCCGGTGATGTTGAGATATTCCCGCGCGCGCACGGAAACGACTCCCTCCGTGCTCAGCGCGTCCTTCAGCGGCGTCAGCTTCCTTTCACGGAAACTCTCGCCGATCGACCGCATGATCTTGCCATAATCCGTCTTCGTACCGATTCCGAAACCGACCGAAGCGATTGTCGGCGAGCCGATATCGAATGGTTGTCCGGTATTCAGGCGAGCGCGGAAAGTAACACCGATCCGGAAGTCGGGCAGGATTTCACGCAAGGGCCGCGGCGGAATCGTCTGCCCAATATAGTGGTCGGGCAGCATATTTGCCCATTTGTCGAACGGAAAGGCCTCACGCTCACCCTTGGCGTGGGCATCGAGTTGACTTTTGGTGAACGGCTCTACCTTCGGCTGCACGCTTGCCCTCTGCTCGGGGGGCAGGTTGTAGTTGATCAGGATTTCCTGGCCTTCCGGCGCAGCCGCTCCGAGCGTATAGCGCATCAACGGGTTCGAGCCGCTTTCATTGGCGACCAGCTGGCTTGGCGCATCGTCGGGCGGAGGTATTACTGGAGATTGTCCGGCTTCGCCGTCCGGCTTGTCGACCGGCGGCGCCGTCCCCTCGGCATCCTGCGCTGGTGCGGACCTATCGGCATCGGCCATGCCTTCGATCGGGTCGGGCTGGCGCAGGATAACCTGTCGCTGTCTGGGCGTCGACGCGGCCTGGTAGTCGAAACCTTCATTGCGCGTGAACCCGCCGACGAAGTTGCCGTCGGGGTCCATCTTCCGCCAGCCATAGACCTCGCTCCACGGAACGCTGCCGTCTATAGCGACCTCATCTTCCCCGACCTTGCTTGGACTCAGCTGCCAGCCGCCAGCGTCGAACTCGGTGGGAACATGGTGGCGCGGACTTCTTGGGTTCACCACGTAGAGATAGGTGTAACCCTGCTCCCTTCCCGAACGGGAATTCTGCGAAACGAAGGCCTTCGCCCCCTCGATCGAACCACTCGTGCCAACAAAGCGGCCACGGGTGTTGCCCGTGACATAGTTGTAGAGCGAGATCCCTCCCGCATTGTCGGTCCACAGCCCGGTCGCGGGCGGCGGCGAAAACCCGCCATCGGCCATGATCTGCGCGGGGGAGCGCGTGTCGGCACGGAAGACAAATGGACGGGCGTGATCGCGGACCGTTTGCGTGACACCCGCCGTCGTTTCGTTCCGCTCGGCCGATGACGCGGCCACCTCCGGGCCCGCTTCTTCTCCGGACGTCCGGGAAGCGACCGGTGTGATCTCGCCATTGCCGTCCACGGCAAATATTGCCCGGCTGACATTTCCGTCGCCATCGGCGATGAAAAGCCGAGGCGCGGATTGGCCGTCGACAGTCGCCTGCGTCACGCGGGGCTCGCGCGGGACATAGGAGGCAGCGTCTGTTGCCTGGGCGCTCGCCTCAGGCGGCGACCAGTGGCGATATATGTTGCCGATAATACGCGCATCGTTGAGCGCTTGCACCAGCTCCGCGGAAGGCGGCGCGTCGAGGAAGACCCAGCGCGGCTCGTAGCCCGGAATCCTGTTCCGCAAGGCAACATCCTTGTTGATCTGCTCCTGGATGCTGGAGGTCAGCGGCACCTCTCTCATATGCGGCGCGCCGCTGATGGTCGTCCACAAATTGTACGTCTTGACCTCGATGGCCTCCATTCCACGGACGGTATGGACCGGCGCATCGACATGACGTCCGCCTGGACGCGTGACGGGGAATGGCCCGTTCGGGTCGAGCGGTACGGGGAAATGCTGCTGGCCCGCGGAGCCGTTGAGTTCCTGTATGTAGATTTCGCCGGCCTGCCATTTGTCCGGCTGCCTCATGCCCCGGACCTGCTCAAGCGTGTGGGTCGTTGGCGGGGCAGGGCCGATTTCCTTGGGCTGATGCCCGGCCGGAAGCACTCGCTGAGTGTCCACAAGGCCTAGCGGAATAGAACCATCCCGACGCAAAGGCAGAATGAGCGGTGCGCCCGTTGCGGGATCGCGCAGCAGCACGTGCGTCTTGCCGGCCACATCCTGGGTTCGCGGCAGTTCCCCGTGCCGGGGCACGAAGATGGTGTCCGCGCTCGTTGGCTGATCGCCGAGGACCACGGCATCCACCATCTGCCCGTCTTCAGCGCGAACCCTGATGATGTCGGCACCGCCGCGTCCGGCGATCGGCGTGAGGTCCGCTGTTGTCCTTGTCGGGCCCGATACGACGATCTGCTCGGGGCCGCCATCTCGGCCAGGAATGATGATAGAATCCGGCTCGATCACCGGCGTTTGCTGGCCAAGGGTGTCAGCCAGGTTGCCGGTTCCGCGGCCGGGCCGGTAGGTTGCGATCGTCCTCACCCCCGCGCCAGTGCCCATCACGCCGGTTCCCAGACCGAGCACGCTGTTCGCCAGTTCAAGCCCGGACATGTCGCCGCCATGTATCGCAAGGTCAACGCCTGACTGGACAACAAGGGGCGCACCGACCGTCAGGGCGGTGGCGTCCAGCCCATGGGCGGCCATGTTCAGCCCACCCGCCGTACGGGTATAGTTGGCGACTTGCGTCGCATAGGGCGAGGCAGTGTAGGCGAATTCCCTCCCGGCGAGGTTTATGGTGCCGGATTTCATGGGCAGCGCGCCGATGCTGCCCGGCAGCGCCCGGCTGGCCGGGATGCCGGCGCGCACCATGCCGAAGCTGCGCAGGGCGCTGCCGCCGACGGGCAGCGCCGTCGCCGCGATCATGCCCATATTCATCAGCGATTCTTTGTCGCCCCATTCGCCGCCATGGTTCAGATAGTCGGCCTGCTTAAAGGCCGTCCGGCCGGCCAGATACACTCCACTGCCAATAGCGATTGGCGCTGCGACCGGCGCCAGGGGCGTGAACGACAATACGGTCGCGACGCCGCCGACAATGCCGACGACGGGATCGACCACCTTGTCCCAGGTCGAGACGTTGCGCGCCTGCACGACATCAAGCGAGATTCTGCCGTCGGCGCCTGCAGTCATCTCAAGGTTCTTCGGCACGATCAACTTGCCATCTTCGGAGAACTGGCGGTTGTTGTCCTGGAAGTCCTTGAGGCTGTCGAACTTCTGGCCCGCGGCATCGACATATCTGACGCCTTCGTCGGTGTTTACGGCATAAAGCGCCGTCTGGTGCGGAGCGCTGCCCTCCTCGGAATAGAATATCGGCACCACACGGACGTCGGCGTCTTCGCCGCCGGCCTCGTGGATTTCGTCGATGATTTTCTGCCGTGCCTCGCGCCCGTCTTCCGTGCTCGGATCGATGCCGGCAGTCCGGTCGATGGTCCGGGACAGCTCGGTGGCGTCCAAATCCTGGAACTCATTGTTGAATCCCGAATTCAGCAGACTCTGGAACCTACCCTGGTAGATACCATCGAGCGCCCCCTGCTCGTCGCGTTCGAGATATTCCGCTTCCGTCGTGCCCGTCGTATCCGTCAACAGTTCCGGATTTCTCAGGCGCATTTCGTTGTAGGCGATGCTGTTGTCCAGCATGCTCTTGGATTGCGTGAGCTGGCTCCGTTGCGTCTCGGCGTCCGCCAGCTTTATGCCGGCTAGAGCCAGTTGGGGGTTCACCCAGCCGCGCAGCTGGGTCGTGCTTCCATCGTCGGACGGGATTTCGATGTCGACATAGACCGGCTTGTCGCTCTGGGTCAGCGCTTCGGGTCCCTGCGCCTTAATCTGTTCCGCCACATCCGGTGCAACCTCGATGGTCTGTCCGCCGACCTGTAATGGAACGGCCGTTTCGCCCGGCGCCAGCGTGCCTTCGGGCGGCGTCGCGGCGCCGGTTCCGTGGGTCTGCACCAGCTCGTTGTAATTGGTGCGGAGGCCGGGCAGTTGCTTGTCGAGCGCGGCGAGGTTTTCGGTAACGCCGCTGTGGAGCAGCTGGTTCAGTTCAAGCGCCGCGCTTTCGACACCGCCCTTCGCCGCGGATAGCGGCGAGGCGACGCACACATTGCCTTCGCTGGACGGTCCGGCGAACTCCATCCATTCCTGGTTGAGCGGCCGGGCGCGCATCTCGTCCGTGTAGTTGGTGTCGTTCGGGTTTACCGCCAGAGCCACTTCGAGCACATGGCCGTCCTCACCGCTGAAGACATCGTTCTCGTAGCGATTTCGCAGAATCAGCTTGCCGTCCTTGACGACGACTTCACTGTCGACCAGCTTGCCGGTGTGCTCTCCGTTGCCGTTCTGGTAGCCCTCCGGATCGAAATGATGCGGCACTCTCTCCCGGTAATCGGCGAGGGCTCGAGATTCGAAGTCCTGAAGTTCTACGCCCAGAGCGGCATCGGTCTGAAGGGCGCCGAAGTAGTTGTTGTAGGCCTCGCTCAACCCCAGCTGTTGCCCCGCGCCGATGGATTGAAGAGCGGTCTCCGAGGCGACCCAGCGCCATTCCGGGCCCGTCGTTCCATCCGCCCGCGTCACCTCGACCTGGACGCGTATCGGCTTGTCGCCTTCGGACAGTGACGTGATGTCGCCCGAATTGTTGTACGCCTCGGCGACTTCGGGAGCGACCTGCAGCTTCTGCCCGCCGATCTCGATCTCGACCGGCTGGGCGCCCTTGGCCAGCGTTCCGGGCGGCGCTTCGATGGCTCCGGTCATGCTGACATTGAAGTCGATTATCGCTTTGTCGCCGGCCTTGGTCTGGAGGTCGACATCGGAGAAGAGCTTGTTGATGTCGGCTCTCGCTTGCTTTCCCTTGGCGACTTCGGCGTCGTAATCGTAGTTGGAGTTGGCCGCCGTGATCACCGGCGTCGTGCCGTCTGGATAGAACGGCATCGCCGCCTGCTGGTCGATCGCCTGGTCGAGCGTGGTCACGGCCTGGTCGTAATGCCCGCGTGCCTCGCTGGCTTGGCCATAGGCGTCATGCGCCAAGGTCTGCGCCTGCTGCGCATCGGCCAGCGTGCCTGGCGCCGTCGACGGATTCCATTGCAGGCCATGGGGCGCCAGCGCATTGTTTACTTGTGCGCGCAGGTCCCGCATCGTGCCGTTGAATTCGGGCGTCTTGGCGTAGACTTGCAGGTCGGCCTCGCTGGCCGTGATCAAGGATTGCGTCTCGATCACCCGGGAACTCGCGGCCGCCTCTGCGGCAGCGGCGCGGGCAACCTCCGGATGCACCCACCGCCAGGAGCCGTTGACATTGATCGGCACCCACTTGTCGGCGGTGCCGCCATTCGTCGCGATCGGCGTCTGCGTCGCGTCCGGCTGCGCGATCCCGGCAGGCGGCGGGGTGCCGATCAGCTCTCCCGGCGATCCCGGCGGCGGCTCGCCGATCGGATCGATGACCTGGCCTTCCGGATTGAGTGTCGGTTCTGCCGGCCTTCCGCTGCCGTATTTGCCCTCCGCGTCGACGCGCGCCTGGGTTGCGTCCGCCGCCACCTGCTGCTGCTCGGGCAGGCGCGCCTGGGCCAGCTGACTTTCCGCGAATGCCTTCTGAGCCTGGCCCTGCCGGGCGATCTCGGGATCGGCGCTGTCGGGTGTCGCCTCCATCAGCATCGTCGCGAAGGAGTCCTGCACGGATCCCGGCTTGATCGTCTGCTGGTCGCCGTTGCTGGAGTTGGTCAGCGTCTTGTTGCCATCCGGCGCGGTCGTCAGCTGATAACCGTTAAAGGTGACGGTCGTTGTTTTCTCTTCCTTGCCATTCGCGCCCTTAACGGTGACGACCTCGGTCCTGCGGCCGTCCCTGTCGAAATTGATGTCGGTTGTCGTCCCTGTCCTGGGATCCACCTTGTGCGTCGTTTGCTCGCCCGTCTCTGCGTTTCTTTCGGTATGTGTCGTCACGCCGTTACCGTCGACGGTATCGCTGACCGTGTTGCCGTTGGGCTTGGTGACGGTGACGTTGGTCGAGCCATGGTCGTAATCGTGCGTATAGGTCGTCTTGCCGCCCTGCGCTTCGGTCACCTCGACGACATTTCCGACGCTTGTCCGCGTTTCAGTGACCGTGACGCCTGAGGCCTGCATTCCGGCAATGACCTGATCGCGGCTGATGCCGCGCGTCTCGGCAATCTCGTCGATAGTGCGACCTTGGGCTAGCTCCTTCTGGATGGATGGAATGCTCTGGTCGCCTCCGACTGGGAGCAGGTCCTTGGTGGCGACCGGGCCGATGAAATCCTGCAGGTGAGGGGGGCGCACATAGTGCGAAGCGGGAGCCGGCATACCGGGCGCGGATTGCCAGGGCGCCAGTTCGACCCTTTTGCCGTCAGGGCCGATAACGACGGCCTTCGCCGTGCCGTCTTGCGCTATGGTTGTCTCGATCCTGGTTCCGTTGGCATGGCTCGTCTCGACGACCCTGCTTCCGGTGCTGTCCATGTCCAGGTCGTCAACGCGCGTCTTGGTGATCGTTCCTGTTTTGGAATCGTAGTCCTGGTCCACTTTCCAGCCCGATTCGTCACGAACGGGATTAGAAACCGGCTTCGCATCGGGGCTGTTCTGGACCTGTGTGTAATAAGTTCCGTGCTGGTAGTCGTAATATTCGGTGACAGTGCGGCCCTGCCGGTCCGTGATGACGGTTGTGCGCACGTCGCCATTGTCGCTGGTCGGCGGAGTCACGACCGGCTGGTTGCCTCCGGCCAATGTCGCGATCACCGCCTCGCGGGTCATGCCGCGCTCCTGGGCGACCTGGTCGGTACTCTTTCCGGTGGCCAGGTCGTTATATATCCCTTCCGAGAGGCCCGGCGACTGCGGCAATGGTGTAGAGGCTGGCCGCGCCAGTGGCTGTGGACCGTTTTGAGGAGGCGCGATCTTCGGCGGCTCCGGGGGCGGCGGAGGAGGAGGCGGAGGAGGCGCTTTCGTTATCCCGAGATTCGCGAGATCCTGCGGCGAACCGTAATACCGTCCAGCCCGATACGTCACGCGGCCGGCAGCGTCGACGATCTGCGCCATCCCTAGCCTCCGAATTCCGTTACGCGGGCAGTAGAAACGCGAAGCCGACAGGCCGTGTGCCCGCTTGGGGAAAAGTCCGGGATCACGAACTGGTGTCTGGAAGCCGTGCTTGCGGCAGCATTGGCTACAGCCGTCGCGGCGCGGACCGCATCGGCAATCGGCTGGAGGAACCGGAACGACATAATCGCCATGACCCTCTCCCGCTGGATTGGGTCGAGGCTCTGCGAGCCGACAAGACCCGTTCCGCGAACGGATATTTCCTTGCTGACACCCTACGGGCGCGCTTTGCGCTCGCAAAATCCAGTTGGTTCATGAATGCCGAAAGCAGCCGGGTTTCTCACACCAAATTGAGCTGGCGCAGATGCCGCACGACAACCGGATAGGTGTCGGGCTTGACATATTCTCCCGCCCTCGAGCCCTTGAAGAGCGCGTCAAGCAGCTCGCGATCTTCCACGATCGGTATGCCGTGGCGCCTTGCCTCGGCCGCGATCGTCATTCCGAACTTCCCCGATCCCTTGGCCGTAACGACAGGAATCCGCGTTTCTCCTCCAACATAGCGCAATCCCACGGCTCGGTCGGCCACAACCGCGACGAAGGACGAGTCCTTCACCTTGAGCTTCTTCGGCGCGGACAGCGTTTCGCGGCGCAAGCGCTGAAATTCCCGCTGTATCAGCGGGTCGCCTTCGACATCCTTGTGCTCGCGTCTGTATTCCGTCGTGGACATGCGCATGTCACGCATGAACAGCTGGCGCTGGATTGGAAGATCGGCAAGGCCGATGACGATGAAGGCTATGGCGGCGGCAAATCCAAGCGGCGTAACGATGCCGAGAATGACAGGAATCAGGCAGGTGTCACCACAGCCCGGAGCTTCGACGATTGGCCTCAGCCAGGCCAGCAGGATGATGACGAAGAGAACAGACAGCAACAGCAGTTTCACCAGCCCCTTGGCGAACTCGACGACGTTTCGCATCGAGACGATCCGCTGCAAGCCCTTCACCGGGTTTATGTTCTCGAATTTCGGCGTGATCGGCTCGCTGGAGAACACCGGTCCGCCCATGACGACCGCAGCCGAAAGTACGGTCGCGACGACGACGACAATCGCCATAGGCAGGAGCGTCAGCAGTACCGCCCTACCGAATTCCTCGCTCACACGTCCTATCACAGTTTCGAACGGCTGGGTCGTCGCCTCGATGACAACATCGAGCAGTCTGTCTACACGCGCCGCTATATCGGGCCATGCCATATTGAGATAGGCAAGCGCGAAAAGCAGTGCGACCGCCGAAACGAGATCATGACTGTGCCAGGTTTGACCTTTCTGGCGGGCATCCCTGAGCTTCTTATCGGACGCTGGAAGGCGTTTTTCCTCGGTTTCTTCGGACAATGTCGCTTCCTGCCGAACTCAACCTTGGCTGGTTTCCGAAGGCCTGAGTTAGTTGCCGGTATCGGTCTGGCCCTGATTGTTGGCGCCGCCCAGAGGATCATCCTCCTCACCGTAAAGATAGCGCTTGGCGGCGCGCACTCCAGGCGCAGCACGTGCTGGTCCCATCCGGCGACCCTCGACAAGGTCGCGTTGGCTTTCGGCCATGCGCTGGAGATTGTAGGCGTTCGCGCAGCCCGGCGGCAGATGCGGTCCGAGCGGCGGCGTAATCGTCTGAGACGTACTTGCCAGGGAAGGGTCGGTATCGGCCGGTTCACCAAGGCACGCATCGGGAACGAGAATAGCGCCACCGGCACTTTTTGCGGAACCGCCACCGGTCGAGACGTAGCTGTAGCCTGGCGAATAATCGGGCTCCGGCTCGGTCTGGCAGCCGGAAATGCCAAGGCCAAGCAGGAAGATCAGCGGCAAGGAATGGTTGGTCACGATCATCTCCGCTCACTTCACGATCATACCGGTGTTGCGCGACTTTCGAGCGGCCTTGCGCTTCCTGGCCGGCCTGTCGATCGGCGTTGCCAGATCGTGGCTCCTCACCGGCTCCACCAGATAGGGTGTGATCAGAACCACCAACTCCGTCTCTTCCTTGCGAAAGCGCTCGGACCGGAAAAGTGCGCCGAGCACCGGAACGTCCCCGGCTATCGGCACCTTGTCGAGGTCGCGGGAAAAGGTTTGCTGAAAAAGACCAGCGATCGCGAAGGTTTGCCCGCTGGCAACCTCGACGGTTGTATCGACCCTGCGCACAGTAAAGCTCGGCAAGTTGAAACCATCTACGGAAAACGAGGTCCCTGTAACCGAGGGAGTGCTGACCTCTGGCTTGACATGCAGGCCGATACGATTGTTGCCGATGATCGTGGGGGTGAAAGTCAGTGACACACCAAAGGGCTTATACTCGGCGGTGACCGTGTCCTCGCTTTGCGGGATCGGAATGGGTATTTCGCCACCGGCGAGAAAGCTCGCTGTCTGCCCGCTCGCCGCGGTGAGGTTGGGTTCGGCGAGAATTTTGAGGACCCCGTTCTTTTTCAACGCATCGATTACGACCTCGAAATTGAAGCCGGTGACTTGGGAAAGGCCAGCCTCGAAATTGCCCCCTGCGCTGTCCGGGAACGCGTTGTTCTGGAGCATGCCGAATTCGAAGCCGCTCGACCGGTAACCAATATTCCAGTCGATGCCATAGGATTGCAGCTCGCTGCGTGAAACCTCGGCGAAGCGAACCCGGATGTTGACCTGCTGCGAACCTTGAATTGTGGTGTCGTTCAGCGGCTCTTGATCCGGCGGCGAGAAGGTGCGGGCGACGTTGTCAACGTCGACAGCCTCATCCATGTCGACCGCCTCTCCCATGGCGACGATGCGGGTGCCGAAAATTGCCAGATCGGTTGTCGCGGTGGCGTTAAGCGCTCGGTTCGCTTCGTTGGCTGGAGCCGCATCCATCGTCACGCGGAGCAGCGCGGTCGCCTCGACCTGCTTGTCGCCGGTGACCGCGATGAGATTGGTGACGCCCGGCCTCAGGCCATACACATAGATGATGTCGCCGGCAACGACCTGCAGGTCGGCGATTGTGGTGTCGGCAATCAGCACCGACTCGACCGGCGCGTTGAAACGCAGTAGGTGGCCCTGACCGACTGCTACATTGACCACGGACTTGGCCGGGAGAGCTTCTGTGCTCTCCTGGGCTGATACACGGGCCGCGACAAAGCATGCCATCAGGAAGACCAAAGTCATGGAAAGCCAGCGCATGCGGCGATCAATTGCCGGACATGCGGCTGTGGTATTTCGAATGTCGATCATCAGTCCCCCTCGGCAGGTAGTATTTTCGGCCATGCGCGATTTCACGGATCACGGCATGTTCATGTCCCCTGGCCGGCATCCGCCATTGCCGGTAACGGCCGCGGTCCCCGAAAATTCCCGGTAGCCTCCTGCGTCCCTCCAATCATCGCGAGCGGCTGCACGTTGAATTCCGGGGCAAGCTCCTGATAGGCCAAAACGGGAAAGAGAATGCCGTTGTGCGCCAACAGACTGCGGACATGGCGGCGAACGTCACCGGATGCGAGTACGACGGGCAGGGCGCCGGCTTCAGTCCTGGCCTGCGCTTTCTGGAGATGAGCCACCAGTGCCTGGATCTGACTGCCCGTCGGATTGAAATGCGTGCCGGAAGGCGACGACTGAATAGAATTTCGGATGGCGTCCTCGGCCGGCCTCTGCAGCACATAGGCCGGGATGACATTGTCCTGGTTTGCTGCCCGGAAGCTGATCTGGCGCCTGAGTGCTGTTCGCACCTGCTCCGTCAGCAGCACGACATCCTGCTCACGCTGGCCTGAATCGGCAATTGCCTCGAGAATGAGACGAATGTTGCGCACCGGGACATTCTCGGACACCAGCCGGCGCAGTACGTCGGCGATCTTGTGCAGCGGCAACGTTTCCTGCGCCTGGCGGACCAGATCGCTATATTCAGCCTCTGCCTCGGTCAGCAGCTTGCGGGTTTCCTGGATGCCCACGAAATGGCTGGCATATTGGCGCAGTGCGTAGGCGAGCCAGCGACCGATGATGTCGAGCGGCGGCAGGACTTCGATATCGGCACGCGTGAGGTGTGCTGCGTCCGCTGCATCGACCCACAACGACTTCCTCGCTCCAGCAACACCCGGTCCCTCATCGACACTCACATCCGCGAGATCGACATGTTCGGGAGCTTCATCGACAAACAGCTTTCCCGCAGGGATTTCCGCTTCAAGGATCGGCGCCCCTTCAAGGTCGATGCGAAGGCGGCGCGCGGGCATGGCATCGTCGACGATTCGTTCGGCTGCCGGTATCTCGATGCCCAGATCGGTGAATATCTCGCGTCTGACATTGCCGACGCGGCGCTCGAGATCGGTATCGGGCGCATCGTTCGCAAGGCTTGGGCCCAGTCGTATCGCCAGGGGCGACGAAGAAACCAAGGCGATCGCAGCTTCCTGCGGATTCGCCTCCGCTCGCTGCAGCGCCACAGGCTTGCTGCCCGTTTCCCCAATCCGCTGCTCGGGCGACGCTTCGAACAGGCTGCTGCGGCCGCGGGCAAGGTAGGCCGCGGCGGCGCAGGACAGGGCAAGTCCTGCAAAGATGATGGTGGGGAAACCGGGCACGAAGCCGAGCGCGAGCATGATAACCGCGGCGAGACCGAGGGCCCGCGCATTACCTGTCAGTTGCGACACAACCTGGCTGCCGAGCCCCCCTTCGCCCTCGTCACCGGATACCCGTGTCACCATCACGCCCGCCGAGACTGCGACAAGCAGAGCGGGAATCTGCGCGACCAGCCCATCGCCAATCGAGAGCAACGTATAGATGCCGGCAGCCTCACTCGCGCTCATTCCGTGCTGCATCATGCCGACGGCGAAGCCGCCGACGAGATTGACGAGAATGATGATGATGCCGGCCATCACGTCGCCCTTGACGAACTTCATGGCGCCGTCCATCGCGCCGTAGAGTTGGCTCTCGCGCTCGAGTTGCTGCCGAAGGTGGTGCGCCTGGGCGCGGTCTATGTCGCCGTTGCGCAATTCGGCATCGATGCTCATCTGCTTGCCCGGCAGCGCGTCCAGCGTGAAGCGCGCGGCCACCTCGGCGACGCGCTCGGAACCTTTGGCAATGACAATGAACTGCGCGATGGTGATGATCAGGAACACGATCAGGCCGACGACTATCGAACCACCGACAACGAATTCGCCGAACGTCGTGACGATCTCGCCCGCATCGGCCTGCAGCAGGATGAGCCGGGTGGTGGTGATGGTGATGGCCAATCTGAAAATCGTCGCGACCAGGATCACCGAAGGCATCGCCGAGAATTGCAACGGACGCTCTGCGTAGAGCGCCACGATCAGGATCAGCATGCTGAAGGCGATGTTGGTGGTGATCAGGATGTCGACCAGAAAGGTTGGCAGCGGAATGAGCATCATCGCGACGGCGACGAGCATCAGCACAGCGACTACGAGATCGCCGCGTCCGGATACCTTGACGAGAAAAGGCAGCAAACGCTCAAGCATGGCTGTCCAGCATCTGGTGGTTGTCGAGGAACCGACGGAAGGACTGCCGCGCCTCGCCAGGGCAGCCGGCCGCCAGCAACGCGCGACTTTTCAGCAGCGTAAGCCCTGGGTGATCTGCACCATCGATCGTCTCGAGCTTTCCGATCGCGGCGAGCGCCTTTTCCGGCTCGCCGTCGAGAATGAGCAGATGCGCGAGCGTGCGCAGCACACCAGCGTCGTCCGGCGCCAATTGCGCGGCAATAAGCAGATACGCAGCGCCACGCTTGGCCTGACCGTGACAGCCGTAGAGATATCCCAGCATATGCATCAATTGGACGGTGTCGCGCACGCCGTTCAGATGTCGGTCCCTCCGTGCAGCTTCTTAAGTATTTCGAGATGCCGGTCGATCTCGTCGCGCATGAGCGCATCCGCCATCGAACGCAGTTGTTCGCCGCCTTCGAGGCGCGGAAGCAATTCGCTGATACAATTCTCCAGAATAGAGGCGGCGCGCCGCAGGATGGCCGGATCGGGGACGCGCGGGCGCACATACTGCACCAACACATCATTGATCGGAGTGCCGGACGGACCGGCTTCGAACAAGAGAGCGCCGCTCTCGATGCCTGGGGCTTCTCCCGATCCGTTGGCATTGTTCGTCTTTTGCTCGACTGGGTTGAGCCGCCGGCGCTCGACCTGTTGGCCACGATTGGCTCGTGCATGCGGTGAAACCGCATCCACATTGGAGACGTCGAATCGTGAACCTTCGATGCGACGGCTCATGGGTACTTCAGGGAAATGGTCGCCCCGTCCTTGCCAAGGATCAGCGCGTCCTCGCCGATCCGCTTGACCGACCAGCCGTTTTCGATGAACGCGCCTTCATGATAGCGAGCACCGTCGGCCGTGATGACGTAAGGCCGGTTGCCGTACCAAATAGCCTGAAGCGCCAGTCGCGGCGCGGCTTCGGCGCCGGCGACAGCCACAGTCGACGCCAGCATGAATTTCGCACCATATGTCTGATCGAACCAGGCCTGCAGGTTTGCCCATGCCTGGCTCCGATCTTTTGGCACCGTTCCGGACACACTGATACGGCCGTCATCGACGTCGATATCCAGCGGCCCGATGCCGGCCTCCTCGATCTTACGCGTCAGGTCTCGCGTCGCCAGGGCGACGGACGAATCGGACCCGTGGGCAGCCGATGCTTCAGCGCCGGTTGCCGGAAGGGCGGCTGCCAATACCTTCGGAACATGTTTGGTATCGGCCATGGATAGCTGGTTGGCCACCACGGATAGGATGAAGACGCCGACGAGGCCAATGAGACTGAGGGCCAATGAGCGCGAAAGAAACGAACGCTCCGCGCCTTGCCGCTGAGGTCCTATCCGCACCATCGCGCCGCCAATGCGCGCATTGAGCGGCAGCCGGCATTTTTGGCCGTGGCCCTGCGGCACCACGCTCGTTTCAAGCAGCACATCGCCGCCAAAGGCTTCAATCTCGACCGAGGAGCCACTGAGGCGCAGCCGCGCATGATTTTGCGCTACGCCTTCGTCCCTCAGCACAATGTCGGATTCGACACTCGATCCGATCGAATGGAACTCGCCGTCAAGTGCAAGCTGCGCGCCGGCGTGAAGTCCGTCGGTGACCTCGAGCAAGATGATGGGGGTCGCGACAGGCGCAAATGCTGCCAGCGCCGTGCTCACCGCATTGCGCGTTCCGAGGCCCGGTTCGCCGCCCATCTTCGCCTCCTAAGCAAATGCACAAGCCATTTCGAGAGAGTGCGCGACAGCTATCGCGCACCCGGATCGTCTGCGTCGCCCGAAATTTCGGCGACGCGACTTGTCACGATGACCGTTAGGACTTCTGGGCGGCGCTACCCATGTCCTTGGACGTGCCCATCTGGAAGTCATGCTCCATCTTGTGGGTGTCCTTCTTCACCTCGAGCGCGAACATACGTTCCTGCTGCGCAATCATTTTGTCGAGCATCGCTTCGGGGTTGCTGCCGCCTATGGAAGGGACCGTCGTCATGATTGGACTCCTCGCTGGGATTAAGTCGTATCAATGCAGATCGCCGACGCTCCGTTCGACGCCTACGCGCAAACCTTACGGAAGAGTTACGGCGGGACGAAATCCATTTGGTTTGTGGCGTCACGCCGAGACGGCCGAAGCCCTTCAGCGGACCTCGCCGGGCCGGCAGTTCGGGCACGAAAGGCTCTCAAGCAGCCCGCTCGCGTCGCGCAGGAACGACATTTCCTGGCCCATGTAGCTGATGAGGAAAGCCGCATAGATGACGAGCAGCAGGCTGAAGACCAGTGTCTTGACCACCAACGACATGGCGAAGACATTCATGTGGGGGGCGGCTTTCGCCACGAAGCCGAGCAGCACGTCCGACAGCAAAAGACCGACGACGATCGGGAAACTCAGGACGAGCGCCATGGTGAGGACGCGCGTCAGCAAATCGAGAAAGACATCCGCCGATTCGGCGCTGAAGACCGGCAACAGGCTTTCGATGGGCCACAGCCTGTAGCTGTCGAACACCGTCGTCAGCATAAATTCAAGACCGCCTGCGGCGAGGAACAGCGCGATCAGGGTGATGGCAAAGAGAGTACCGGTGGGGCTTGTCTCATGCGTCATCATCGGGTCGATCAGCGACCCCATGGTCGAGCCGCGCTGGAGGTCGACAATGTCGCCGGCCGCCTCGGCCGCCCAGAACGGCACGCCGAGTACAAGGCCCAGTGCGGCGCCGACGAGCATCTCCTTCAGGCCGAGGATGACGAAAGTGGCCACAGTGAAATCGACGCCGCGCAGCGCCTCCGTCAACGCCGGATAGAGTGGAATCGCGAAAGCAATGGCGACGCCGTTTCGCAACAGGCCGGTCAGCCGCAGGCGGGAAAACAGCGGCAGGACGATGATGAAGCCCAGCATGCGCGCAACGACGAAGCCCGCCGCCAGAATGTAGAACTCGGCCTCCTGGAGCCAGCCCAGAAACGATTCCATGTCACTAGCGCGTCGCAGTTGGAAATTCGTCGAAAATCGCGGTCGCCTGTTCCGCGATCTGATGGGCCATAAAGGGCCCGGTGATCAGGATGACCACCAGCACGACGACGAGCTTGATCGTCTGCGGCAGCGACTGATCCTGTATCTGGGTCAAGGCCTGGATCAGGCCGATCAACAGGCCGGTGACCAGCGAGACGATGATCGCCGGCGCCGACATGAGCAGCATGATCATGAACGCTTCCTGGACCCTCGCAAGTATGATGTCGCTGTTCATTGTCTTGATGTCCCGGGCGGCAAGAGGTCAGGCATAGCTGAGGATCAGCCCGTGCATCAGCCGCGACCATCCGTCGATGGCGACGAACAGAAGCAGCTTCAACGGAATGGAGATCAGCACCGGCGACACCATGATCATGCCAAGCGTCATCAGCACATTGGCGACGACAATGTCGATGATCAGGAAGGGCAGGTACAAAAGGAAGCCGATCTCGAAGGCGCGGGTCAGTTCCGATGCAACGAAGGCCGGGATGAGGATGGAAAGATCGTCGTCGCGCACATTTTTGCGCGCTTCCTCGGGCCAAAGCCTGCCTGTGCCTTCAAGAAAGAATTTGCGCTCATTCGGCTCGGTGAAGCGTATGAGATGAACCTTCAGCGGTTCCTTGATCAACTCGGCGGCAGCTCTAACGTCATCGACAGTCTCGAATTTCGTCTGGCCCTGCAGCCGATTCGACATTTCGCTCAGAAGCGGCGTGGTGATGTAGCTCGTCAGCACCAGCGCGATGCCATAGAGCACCAAATTCGGCGGCATCTGCTGGACGCCCAGCGCGTTCCTTATCAGGAAGAGCACGACCGAGATTTTCAGGAATCCCGTCATCGTCACCACGGCGAGCGGCACCAACCCAACGGTGCCGATGGCAATCAACAGGACCAGAAGGCTGGGCGCCCCTTCAATCATTTTGCGAAAATGCGCCTGACGCGAATGCCGAGGCCTTCGCCAATCCTGACGATTTCACCTTGTCCGATGCGCTTGCCGCCGGAAATGATGTCGATATTGTCCGCCGCAGCGTCGGGGAGCGGAAGAACAGCGCCGGGGGCGAGTTTCCTGACCTGTTCGACGGACAGTGTCGCGCGGCCTGCTTCGAAGACCAGTGTCACCGACAGGTCGCTTACGTCAAGGTCTTCAGGTTGCTCGCCGATAGATCGCATCCGGCCTGAACTCATCATCCACTCCCATCTTGAACCCGTGACCCTCCGCAGGCGGTCGAGTAACCGCACGCCGGACCCTGCAAATTCGACCGGCGCTGCGAGCACGCCGCCCAACTCGACCATTGCCGATACCGACTCGCCAGGAGTGTCGTCGATCACCACGACATCGCCGGCGGCGAGGTCTTCGAGTTCCGCCAGTGTGATCCGGACCGCGCCGCGGCAAATGCTGAGAGTCACGAGCGGATCGACTGCTTCCGCTGTCAGTCCCGGCGCGGTGGCATCCAGCAGACGGGAAAGATCGATCGCTAAATCCTCGTCTTCGAAGTGAAGGAGGCCCATCGAGGCGCCATCACCATGATGCAGCGCCAGCCGAAAACGCGCTGCGTCTGCCGCCGAGTTCTGCTCGAATGCGACAGTTCTCAGTTCAACGGGACGGCCGAAACGGTGCTCGAAATCAGTCAGTTCCTGGGCGATCAGTGCTTCCACCAACAGCGCGGCATGCGCCGGATTGAGCTGGTCCAGATCGGCCACTAGGTTCTGGCGGGCAAGCATACCCATCAGGAGACTCCGATCCACATGCAGCGAGGCTTCGGCGTCGCCAAATGCGACCGTGATCGCCGTATCCCAAGCCTGCGCTTCGTCTAGGCGCCATTTGGCGGTGGCCGTTGCCGCCATTCCGCCAAATTCAAACCGGACCGCTGGCCGGGCCCGATAGAATGCGTTCAGAGCTTCCAGATCGTCCGGCGAAATCTTTTCGAGTTCCAGCGGCTCCCATTTGGATGCGGTCCGCGAAGACCTTGTCGGCTGGCGATGCGTCGACTTCCGGCTGCGTGGCTGCGCGTCGGTCGGGGGAGAGGATGCGGATTTCAGCATGATCTTGCCAGGCGTTCCGCGGGCTTGTAGTCCTCTTCCGCCGTCAGTTCGACCAGCACGGCTTCGCGGATTGCGCCGCGCTCCGCGACCTTGGCGGCAAGAGCGTCAATCTTTTCGAGCGCCAGCCGGGCACGACGCAGCTTGTCTTTCGCTTCCGCAAGCTCGAGCCAACGGACATGAACACGTTGCTCCGCAGCATCCTTGGCTTCGGCCAGTCGGGCCTCCTCGAATTGCGCGGCAAGGTATGTGTTCTCGAGATCCTGCATGCTGGCGGCGCTCAGCTTTTGCCCAACCATAGCGTCCATCGCCATTCGCTCGGCGGCTGTTGCGCGCTCCAAATGGCTGTCGATCGCCTTTGCAGCATCCGCGACGTGGCGTTCTGCCTCCTTGTGCGCCGCGTAGCTGCGGCTGGCCGCCTCTTCGGCGCGATGTAACCGCGCTTCCCGTATCGAGCGGGTGCCTGCGATGAACCTGGCGTCTTTCATTGCAGGGCAATCTCGCGCATGAGCCGCAGCGTCTCGGCAAGCATCTCGCGCGAATTCGAATCCTGCCGCAGAAATGCGTTGATCCGATCGATCTTGGCGATTGCCTCGTCCGTCGCGGCGTCGCTGCCGCGCTCGTATTCGCCGACGCGCACCAGAAGTTCGACCTCGGCATGGCGTGACATCATTTCCCGAATCCGTCCCGCGTGTTCCCGGTGCTCCTGCGACACCACCGTGTCCATCAGGCGGCTTCTGCTGCGCAGGACGTCTATCGCCGGAAAGTGGTTACGCTGTGCCAGTTCGGTGGACAGAAAGACGTGGCCGTCCAGCAGCGCCTGAATCTCCTCTGCGACCGGATCCATCGTTCCGTCGCCTTCCATCAGGACGCTGTAGAGGCCCGTGATAGAGCCGATGCGTCCTGGCCCGGCCCGCTCCAGCAGGCGTGGCAGCGCGGCGAAGAGCGAGGATGGATATCCGCGCCGAGTCGGCGGCTCGCCGGAAGCAAGGCCAATCTCGCGCTGGGCGCGGGCAAAACGGGTGATGTTGTCCATGGCGAGTAGCACGTGCTTGCCCTGGTCGCGGAAATATTCCGCGATCGCGGTTGCTGCATGGGCCGCCTTGACGCGCTCGATGGCCGGCCGGTCCGACGTGGCGGCGACGATCACCGACCGCGCAAGCCCTTCCGTGCCCGCCTGGCGTTCGACGAATTCGCGCACTTCCCGTCCGCGTTCGCCGACCAGCGCGATCACGACAACGTCCGCATCGGTTCCATAGACAATATCGGCAAGCAACATCGACTTGCCGACGCCGGGCGCTCCAAACAGGCCAACGCGCTGGCCGCGCGCGCAGGTCAAAAGCCCGTCGAGCGCACGAATGCCAAGCGTCATCGGCTCCGAGATCAGGCTGCGTTGCATCGAGGGCGGGGGATCGGCAATGACCGGATAGTTGCCGGCGATGCCGGTCTCGTCGAGCGGTGCGCCGTCAAGAGGATCGCCGAGCGCGCTGATGACGCGACCGAGCAGGGCCGGGCCTATACGGATCTGCTGGCTCTTGAACGTCGGAATAACCTCGGTGAGGCTCGACAGGCCGGCAATGTCGCCGAGCGGCAGCAGAATCGCCATCTCGTCGAGCAGTCCGATCACTTCGGCTTTCATCCGCCTCTTGGTCTTCGGATCGACCAGATCGCAGATCTCGCCTATCCGGGCCTCTTCAAGGGCGGCATGGATTATGGCGCCGGTTACCTGGCGCACTCTGCCAGTGCGCCGCCGCGCCGCGTCCTGACGCAGACCGCTGCGAAGATTGGGAACGATGTCGGCGAGACGGCTGTCGATCCCGCTCATGCCGGCGTCTCCCCACGGTCGCGGACCGCCTCGGCGATTGCCGCGATCTGCGCCCCGATGGTCGCATCGACCACTGCAACTTCGGTCGCCACGACGCAGCCGTCGCGTGGCAAATCGGCATCGGCGATGACTTCGATCATTCCCTGGAAGCTCGATTCGGCGCGGACTGCGGCAAGTTCATCTCGCACGGCGTCGACGGCTTGCGGATGCACCGTCACCTTGATGAAACGGCTGCGCCGCATCTGGGAGATCGTCTGCCTCGCCGCCTTCGCCACCAATTCGCTGGCATCGAACTCGCCAAGCACGCGAGCGATGACGTCGGTCGCCAAGCCGATGACGTCCTTCTCGATCGAACCGAAATAGCGGTCCACCTTGGCTGTGACCTCAGCCAGGAGGCGAGTGGCTTCCGCGGAGCCCTCCGCCTTGCCGTCCTTGTAGCCTTCGGCAAAGCTGTCGCCATAGGCGCCGCGGGCCGTATCGTGCAGCTCGGCAGCTCTACGTTTCGCAGCGTCAAGGAAGGCAAATCCGTCTTGCCAGGCCTGCGCTTCGGCCGCTTTCAGAATTCGCTTGCCGGGCCGCGTCGGAAGTCCGATGCCTGCGCTCATCGGGCGGCCTCGCTGGCACGGCGGACAATCCCGGCACCGCCTGTCATCGGTTCGGCATCAAGGTCTACGTTGTCCGGAACCTTGAGCTTCATCCATGCGGATACCGGCTCCGATACGGTTTCGCACCAGGCGGCTATGCAGCGCCAGCCGTCATCGTGCATACGCGCCGCGATCGTCTCCACCGGCTCCAGAGGGCGGGGCGGCGGGGCAAGATCCCTGTTCGCCAAAGCAAAGGCGAACAACTCCTCACCGATCTGATGGTAAATGGCGCTCACCTTTTCCTTGCCTATGGCGCCGGCCAGCGACCCGGACCAGCAGATCGCGCCCGCGCGCATCGCCAGGGCCTCGATCTCCCGCTTGGGCGCCAGAGCGATCCGGCGGTCTTCGTCCGCCACGTCGTCACCGAGCGGCGCGAGCCCAAAATGCGAAGAAAGCAGCGCCGAAAGGCGCCGGGCCAGCCGCGGCGTCTCAAGCATGAACTGGCAACCCTGCACCGCGATCGCGCCGCCGAAGCATGCGGCAAGCTGGCTGGCATCGGCATGGACCGCGGGATTCTCGACGAAAGCATCCCAGTCAGGATTAAAGGCGGTTGGCGCCATCGCCTTCACACCGCTGACTGTTTGGCCGGAAGCGTCGTCTGGTTCAGCGAGTAGGTCCTGCGCCTGCTCCGATTCAGCAACTGGTTGACAAGCAGGACACCGAGAACAAGAACGCCGGCGCCGAGGCCGTAAACGATCCACATCGCCGCCGTCAGGCTGTCGGGATGCATTTGCAATCCGAAAAAGGACGCGAGGGCCGGTTCGCTCGACGGCCGTTCCGGAGGGGCTGCGACGGGGATCAGGACCACCGAGACATTGTCGTAAGCGAGACCGGCTACGCCGTTGGCGACCAGCATCTTCACTTGCGGTATGAGGCTCTCCATCGGCGCCGTCGCCTGATGACGGATGAAGACCGAAGCGGAGGAAGGCACAAGCTTCTGGCGCAGTGGATCGTTTTCCGGCAGGACCAGATGGACCCTTGCCGTCAAAACACCGTCTATATCCGAAATCGTCCGCGACAGTTCCTGGCTCAGGCCGAAGATCATAGCCGCCCGTTCCTCGACCGGCGAGGACACCAGGCCGTCGCGCTTGAATACGTCGCCGAGTGTGGCGAATTCCTGTTTTGGCAGGCCGTGGTCGTTGAGGATCGCCATAGCGTCGGCAAAGTTGCCTTCGCGCACGGTCACCGTCATCTTGCCATCCTTCTCTGGAGTGCGCTCAGCAGAAATCCCGTTGCGCACCAGAGTGGCGACCATCTCGTTCGCCTGCTGCTGGCTGAGCCCCCTGTAGAGTTCGACCGAACACGCCTGCAGAAACAGCAGGGTGCTCAGCACAGCGACAGCAATCGCAAGTCGACGTGGACGGTTCGACAAGTGCTTCCCCCGATGCCCGCTTATTGTTGCTTGATCAGCGTGTTGACAGATGACGACGCCGCCGAGACGCTGTTCGTTGCTAGCGAGGCGCCGAAAAGGGCCCACGAGGCGGAAACATATTGGTCAAGCAGGTGCTGCATGTCCGCCTCGGCCATCTTCCCGGACGGCTGGCCGGAGCCGCCCGCGCCAGACCCGGCCGCTGCGGGCTCCGACGATCCCATGGCGCCCTGTGCGGATTCCACCATGCTCCCGAGCGACTTCATCGTCGAATCGAACAGGGCGGAGGGATCGGCGCCACCGGTTCCGCGCTTGCCTGACTCATCCATATATTCGTAGAGGTGAAATTCCTTTACGGCTTCGGCGGGAGCCGGCGGATTGCCGGCGTCGCCATTGTTGCCCGTGCGCATGTTCTGGATGTTCTGGGCAAATTGGGCAGGTTCCGATCCGGCTGTGGTCGGTGTCGTCTTGTGTCCGGCCATCTTGTTCATCGTGACCGTCGGAGACTCCTTGACCGCCGGCTTGAGATATCCTGTACCCGCTGCCGCGGCGATGTTGATGTCCAGCCCTGCAGCAGTCGCGTCAGGAAGCAATTCCGCTACGGCCAAGGGCATCGTCGAGGCGATTTCCATTTCTCCTGCTCCCTACTGCGTGGCGACCGGCGGCTTTGCCGATGTCACGGCCCGAACGTCCACGGTGCGACCGCGGAAAACCCGCACATTGGCTTCCTTGCCGGCAGTCCCGGAATCGCCCAGGCCGACGCTCTGCTTGACGAGCGCAATGTAGGACGGTGGTCCGGAAATCGTGACGGCTCTGTCTTTTTCGGAGATCCTCAAGGGAAAGCGGCTGTCGGATACACCAAGCCTGTCCAGCCTCTCTGCAAGATCGGGTGCTGTTTCCAGGCCAACTTGAACTATTTCGGTGCGCAAATCCGACTCTGTCACCACATTGAGTGTGGATCGGTCATAGTGCCAGACCAGCCCGTAGCGATCGCATACCCAATCCAGAAACGCTCGCGCCGATCCGTGCGGCTCGCCCGAGTTTAGCCGCCCCTTGATGCCCTTGCCGAGCTTGATCGAAATGCCAAGGTTTCGGCCGAACTCCACCAAGGCAGCCTCCACGGGCTGATCGACGGCGATATATTTGTACGGACCATCCGGCCAATCGGGTTCGATCGCGCTCGCCGGCGCGATGGCGGCACAGATAAACGCCATCGCCCCGGCGGCGATCCGAATGCGCACAGAAATAGCCTTTCTGACTACCATTTCGGTAACGGGCCCATTCAGTCACATTGAAGGTATCGCCGACGCTGGCGCGCCGAAGACATAGCTCAGACAAAGCTAGTCCTCTCGAGCGAGATCGGAAAATCCAATTGGAACGCGCCGGGGACTCGTTTCGGGCAGAGCGGTCGACTATCGTCCGCGTCGGGGGTTGCCAGTACGGAATTCGAAAAGATGGCGGATCGGGCTTCGTTCAATGCTTCAAGCCGGGTGTGCGGCTGGCTGGCCGGCATGGCTCTGTTTTGTGCGACTATGTTTCTCGCCCAGGCGAATGCCGCCGCCGAAAACAGCGGCTACGATCCACGGACCTGGTCCTATGACGAAGCGCGCAACATAGTGTTGTCGCCCTCGGATCTGGAGGACGATGCGGTTCCGGAGGAGTCCGAGGACTGGAATCCCATCCCGCGCACGATCGTACCTTATGATGGTCCGGAAGGGTCGGGAACGATCCTGATCAGCACGTCGGAACGACGCCTTCGCCTGATCCTCGAGGGGGGCAAGGCACTTCAATATGCGGTCGGGGTAGGGCGCGAGGGATTCAGCTGGAGCGGCCGTGACCGCATCTCTGAGAAGAGGGAATGGCCAGACTGGCGCCCCCCTGCGGAGATGATAAAGCGTGAGGCAAGCAAGGGCAGGATCCTCCCTGCGAAGGTCGTGGGAGGGCCAGACAATCCGCTCGGCGCGCGCGCACTCTATATCGGATCCACGCTCTACCGCATTCACGGCACCAACCAGCCCTGGACGATCGGCGAGGCGAATTCGTCAGGCTGCATCAGGCTTACAAACGACGATGTTATCGATCTTTATCAACGGGTTCCCGTCGGGGCTCAAGTCGTCGTGCAGCGTTGAGCCGCAGCTTGTCGAGTTCCAAACCAACCCGCTATTGTGATGTCGAAGTCCGGCAAGCGATCAGATGGAGCGACCAATGCGGCTAGCCCTTTTTACGATCGTATGCGCGCTTGCGCTCGCCGGCTGTCAGACCACGGGATCGACGAGCAACGATGCAGCCGTGGATGCTGAAACTTCGCATTCCGACCGGCTGGTGAAGCTCGCCGGCGACATCGAATCGCGAGGCGAGCACGACACTGCCATCGCACTTTACGCACGCGCTGCGGCAATGCCAGAAGCGAGCGTTGCGGCCCTCGTCAAAGCCGGCGATGCCTATCTTCGTTCCGGCTATGTGGACGAGGCGATGGCCCAGTACAAAGCGGCGCTCGTCAAGTCGCCTAACGACGGTCAGGCGATGCTTGGCCTCGGCTCTGCGCTGATTGAATCGGGGGATCTGAATGCCGGTATGCGCGCGCTCAGCGAAGCGGCCCCCATTGTCAATACCAGCCGCGCCTACAATCGGCTAGGCGTAGCGCAGACCATGGCGGGGCTGACCCAGGACGCGCAGAGCACGTTCACTACCGCGCTCAAGCTGGAGCCTGACGATCTGGACCTTCAGACCAATATGGCGCTTGCGGCAGCGCTCGAGGGCAATGCTTCTGTAGCCTTGCCGATCGCGCACCGCGTGGCTGCGTCGGGCAAGGCGCAGCTGAGGCACAAAAACAACATCGTCATCGTGTATGGCCTGCTCGGCAACGACGATTATGTGAAGTCCTCCCCACCGACCGGCCTGTCGTCAAAGGAAATAGCTTCCCTCCTGGCAAGATGCAGAGAGATCCGAGCAAAGGGCAGTATCAAGGCAAAAGCGGCTGCGCTGGGATCAATGGCGGCCTGACCCGCAGCAGATTTCCGGGGGTTTTCCATTACGCTGATTTGCCAGCGTTCGCGTTTGTTTCCGGCTTATCTGTGGGGTTTCTGTGGTGTGACGTAGGCCGGTTCGCGTTCCGTTCGTCGATCCTAACAACGTTCTTCGGCGCCTTGGCGATGGCCCGCTTGGACGTGATCTTCTCAGCCGCGTCGGACTGGAAGTCGGGATGATGATGGCCGTAGGTTTCGATCAGCGTCTCGGTCGTCATGCCGAGGAAGCCCGCGGCTTCCCACACGTCCGCACCCGCCTGCATCAACCAGGTCGCGGCGGTGTGACGGAAGATATGCGGCGTCACCTCGTCGCCCAAGCCAGCCGCTTTGCGGGCATTGCGGAAGGCCTTCTTGATCGACTGGACCGGTTCCCCGTTCCACTCGACGACAAAGTCCTGCGATATCTTGCGGCCGATGTTTTTACTCTTCCCGCGTGCCTGCGTCTTGATCTCCAGATCGGTGTCGCGCCAGCGGCGCATGTGCGCGAGAAGCCGTGACGGAAGCCGCACCGGAGGCTGACGCTTCTTGGTTCTCCTTGCGCCGTCGGCGCGCCGGAAAAATACGCCGCGTTCGAGATCGACATAGCCGCAGCCTTCGGTCGGGCGGATGGCAGCTCCGCATATGGCTGCCGATCTCGTGCCGGTGTAGAGCGCGACAAGCATCCAGCGCGCGACGTGACGGCCGGTCTTGCGACCGCTGGGATTGCCTTTCCATGTCTGCTTCATGCGCCATGCGGCCCAGAGCAGCCGGGCGGCCTCCGATCGCGTCAGCCAACGCTCGCGTGATTCAGACTTCTCCGGCAGCACGATCACGGGCGAGGCTACCGTGTAGCCTTCCTTCCGATAATGATTGATCGCTGATCGGAGATCCTCGAGTTGGCGGCGAGCATACGCCGGCGTCGACTGCTTCGCGACAAATTTGCGGCACAGATCGCCGTTGATGTCGGAGAGATATTTGCCCGCGAAGAAATCGAGCACGAAGCCGAGCCGCGTGGCGGTGTCGGCCGGGCTAGCGTGTTTCGGAGCGATGTCTTGTAAATAGACGTTGATTACGTCTGCGATCAGGATCTCATCGAGACTGCGTCCCCGTTCGCGCTGAGGCTTGTACTTGTCAGTGATATAGGAAGCGAGCGCCTTTTCAGCGCGTTTACGGTCTGTCTCGCTGCCGCCAACGCTAATGAACTTCTGTCCGTCGCGGATGAACCATCCGGCCCGGTTGCGCAGCGAACCATCGGCTTTTCTGCTTTCCGGTCGCCAGACGAGGCGAGCTCCCTTGGAGATACGCGACATAGTTCCCTCATTGCTGCGATGGCCGACAAGGTTGTGTATTCCTTGCCTGCGATCAACTCCGTCACCAGACGCCCTTTATCGCGCTCCTTACGCAAGCCTGCTGCGCCCATTGACCCATCCGGAAACGCAATTTTGGCAGCCACGCAGAGGCGAAGCGGTGCATCCGGACTGATTGTGAAGGGCAGGGTGTGGGCATCGTTCTTCATGTTTGAGCTTATAGCGAGATTTCGGCCAGGCACTCGAAAATCCCAAAAAAAATCTAGTCACCCGCCAAACGAGCTGATCGCTGCGGTTCGGCAGCTCGGCTTAGGTCGGCTAAACGCAACAAGATGTTTCGCCGTGACCCCTCGCAAGACCCCCATCAATCGATCGCTACAACTCGAGATCACACAGCGCATCGACGCTGCAGGATTGAAGGATGGAGCAAAATGAAAAGGACTGCGGGCAAGCCTCACGCCGACACGAGGCTCGTGAAATTTCTGGAAAAACGTATTCTCGAGCTCAGGCCGAGAATGACTCAGGTGGAGATCGCCGCTGAGGCAGGTTTTCCCTCCACCAATATGTTGGCAATGGTGAAGGCTGGCACATGCAAGCTGCCACTCGACCGTGTGCCCGCATTGGCCAAGGCACTCGAATGCGATCCGGCGCGGCTGTTCATGCTCGCCGTGGAGCAGCAGGATAGTGCGCTTGCCCTGGTCGTCAGGGAGATATTCGGCACTGCTGTCACGAAGAACGAGGTCGACTGGCTGGAGGAGATCAGATCTGCGTCGGATCACATCGACCCCAGCCTGACGACGAAGGCGAAGAAGGCGATCCGGGGGTTGTTCGGCAAATGACCACGGAGACAGAACACCTTGCCAGCGATCGTCCGTGGGACCGCCCCATTTCGGCCAATGAGAGACTCTGGATCGAGGTAATCAGGCTGGCGACTTGGGACAGCGATCCGCCGCCGACGCTCAAGCGCGTCCAGCAGTTGCGACGAGTATTTGAAGATTTGCGCCGCTCTGGTCCGTTTGCAAAGTTCGATAAACATGACGACTAAGCGGGAAACCAGGCGCATCGCCGTCCTCATAGACGCCGAGAACGTCCCGGCGAGCACGATTGGCCGCGTCATCTGCGAGGTCGCGGAAAGGTTCGGAAGCCCCGTCCTGAGGCGGGCATACGGCGACTTCAATGGTCCGCAGGCCGCCGTCTGGGAAGAAGTCTTTGCCCGACAGGCCATCGTGCCGCACCATCAGTTCGCCTACGGCCGGGGCAAGAACTCGGCCGATATCGCGCTGGTCATCGACGCGATGGATCTCGTTCACAGCGGCGACTATGACGGTTTCTGCATCGTGTCGTCGGACAGCGATTTCATGCGCCTGGCGATCCGCATCCGCGAGCAGAACCTGGACTGCTATGTTTTCGGCAGTCACAAGACGCCAGAGCGGTTCAAGCGCGCTTGCACCCGCTTCGTTCATCTCGAGAACCTGAAGTTCGACGCACACAACGCCGCCTCGCACGCGAAGATGAAGCCATTGCGTCCGATCAGCGACGCCAAGCAGATCATCAGAACCAGCATGACCAGCCTCGCCGTCGAGCCGGGGAGTTGGGTGCTGCTCGACCATCTCGAGCGCGAGCTCGAACGCCAGAGAAATGACTTCGATCCGAGGACATATGGACATCTCCGCTTGCGGGACTTGCTCATTGCCCTCGGACGTCCGGTAATCGTCGATGCACCGCGCGACGGAGAGGCCCAGGTCCGGTTGATCACCAAGAAGAGAAAGGCAAAACCGATGGCGACGAGGGATAAAGTGCAGGTAGTGCTTCACGATGCCGGGCTCGATGACACGGACGTCGAATTAGGAACCGGGGAACTCGTGTCTTGATGGACCCAGCCGTCTGCCGCGCGGCTGGCTTGTCAGACCTGTGCGCCATCCTGGTGACGACGGGCCGTGTCTTTACCGTTGTGTAGCCGGGTGGAACCGGCGGTTAGGAACCAAGGGACTTTTGTCCCGAGAAACTGGCAGCGAACCATGGGAGGTTCGAGCGGGGCGAGATCGAAGTCCTAGAAACCCCGCTGACGACCATCCGGATGCGTTTTGGCGCCCCACACATCGGCCGAAGATCCGCCCATGCCGAACTCAGTCCTTGTTACGCAAAGGCCGCGGCCACCGGGCCGGACGGGTCGACGAAGCGGTCCATCGAAGATCGGCCGGAACCTAACGCACCGAAGCAATGTCGACGTTTGCAACGCGGTGCATCACGAGCTGATGTTCGGTGGAGTCGAGGAAGGTCTGCTCGCTCGCCAAATCCAGACGTTCTCGAGGCTCATTCGTGCAACGGTTGGAGTTCCCGCGTATTTGCCCTCCCGAACGCAGGGACTGCCCATCGTCCAGAATCTCGCTGCGCCTGTTCGAACATGCTTGCAGATCATCCAGCCGGAGTGAGGGCAAGATTAGACCGATTCCGTGTGTGTTGGATTGGCCCTAAACAGTCCAGGCATTGCCGGTATCCCGGCGGCGCTTGGGAAAATCTTGGCCAATGCTCGGTCAGGAAGACGCAGGTGTTCCGTCAGAATGGCTCGTATGATCGATCGCGCGTCGGTCGTAGCAGCCAGGTCTGTCCCGCCTTGAAGCCGGTCGGGAGCAAGTCCGGGCCAGCGATTCCCGATCCGACCACCCGCGACGGCGCCGCCCATCAGAAATGTAACGCTGGCGGTCCCGTGTTCGGTGCCGCCGTCGGCGTTAAGCGCTACCGAGCGGCCAAACTCGGTGACCACCAGGACCGCCGTCCTCTTCCAGGCAGGCCCGGACGCCTTGGCAAATGTGACGAGGCCGCGCGCCAGCGCATCCAACGCCCGCGCCAGCCGTCCGGCTTGCGCTCCCTGCGCGACATGAGTATCGAAGCCGGCCAATTCAAGCATCGCGATACGCGGGCCGCCCGCCGCCGATAGGACCAGAGCGCCGTTCCCGGCCGCTTCGGCAATGCGGGCGGCGTCGGCTACGCCGCGTTGTCCAAGAAGGTCATCGCGATCGTCCCCGCCGGCCAGGCATGCGCCCTCGGCACAGAGGCGGGCGATGTCGAGTCGCGGATTGGCCAGCACAAGATCAGCCAGCATGTCCATTGACCGGTCGGCCGGTGCCGCCCTCCACACCGCGTGCTGCCTGCTCGACAGCACGGATGAAGCCCGGTCGAGCCATCCGGCGCTGCCACTGTCGATATCGCCATCGAACAGCGCGACCTGGGCAGCCGCATGGGACCGGTCCGCATCTGGAACGGCCGTCGCGGGCACGATCAGCAACTCGCCGGACTGGTAGTATGGAAGCAATGCTCCCAACGCCGGGTGCAGGGCGAAGAGCCCGTCGAGCTTGAGGGCAGCAGCAACATCGGCACTGTCAAAAGGCGCGAGGGGGCCGCGTGCCGAGGCAAAATTAGGATCCCCATGCGGTGGCAGGGCGGCAAGGGCATCGAGCCCGCCGCGTAGATGGACGACGAGCAGGCGCGGTTCGTTGCCGGGCGCGATGGATTCCGCGGCCCTGGCTAAAGGCACGCTGCCGAAGACAGGCGCCAGAATAAGCCCTTGCAGGGCGGCTCTTCGGGTCAGTTGCATATTGGATGAGCCGCATCGGTGAGGTCTGGGTTGCCCGGCGCGTTGTATACGACGCGGTCAACATTCTGGTTGTTGGGGAGGCGTCCCGCCTTGATCGCTACCGTACTCACTGTCGCCTTGCGCGCAAGCAGCCCCGCCAGCGCCGGCGCTGCGAAAGATGTTCCCGAACAGACGTTGCTCCTGAGCTTTGCTGCGCCTTGGCTCTTCCATAGCGTCATTACGCCGACTCCCGGCGCTGCATACAATGCGCCGAACGCCCCTCCACGCCATAGCGTATCACACCAGGCATTGTTGACCCCCGCGCAAGGCCCTGAACCTGTCGTCGCAACAAATGTGCTCTCGGAAGCCGACACGCTGTATATGCCACCTGTGGCCAGCGAACCGTAAGGCGCTGCGTTTGCAGGGAAGTAAGACTGCACCCAAGCGCCAACATCGTTTTCTAGAGCGTTCCCCGCGGCAATGACGATGTGCATTCCGCGATCAGCCATTTCATAAAGGTACGAGTCAAACGTCCTGAGGTCCTCGATATCTTCGTCGCTTCTTGCGCTCTCCAAGAACTCCGCGCCCCAGCTCAAGTTTACAATGTCGCCGGAGTTTGCAATGGCGCGCACATACATGATTGCGAGGAGAGGACCACCAAAGAGCCTGGTCTTGTTTCTTTTGAAGGCCCTGACGATCTTGAGCCGGGCGCCAGGGGCGACGCCAAGCAGGCCTACATCGCGGCCACGTTTTCCGCCGATGATGCCCGCAACCGCGGTGCCGTGACCCGACTCATCCCGCGGGTTCGCTGCTGGCTGGCAGGGGCTAGAGACGCAATCAATGATCTCTTCAACATCCAGCAGACCTTCGGACACCACAAGCGGATCGACGCCGCTGTCGATTATCCAAACAGTCGGAAGAGTTCCTGTAATCGGCGTCTGCGGCCGGATCACCCTGCAGACGCTGGGCGGAACAATATCGGTAGGCCACGCTTCCAAGCGCTCCCGCTGCTCGCACATCCCGTCAGCGAACAGATTTACCTCCAAAGAATCGCGCTCCTCGTACCCCTTAGAGCGAAGCTCTTCGATCTCTCTTTCGGTAAATGTTCCCGTGACCATGCTGACGCCGAGATCAGGCAAGTCAACCGCCCCTAGCTTGCCCTTACCGACAATTTCCTTGTTCAGTGCGTCGATGTCCTCTTGAAACACTGCCGCCTGGGCAATATCCACGACGAAAGTCTTCTCGACCTCAAGATTCGAGTCAGAAGTCTCTTCGCTAAAGGCCTTCTGACCGACAATAACGACTGAGGTTAACAGACTTCCGATCATAAGGATACGAAGCCGGTCAAGTATCATGGCGCCCCCCTTCAGAAGTGCGGCTGACCCTTCAATTCAGGATGCTCTCATTGTTTCGATCTGTCCATGAAAACTTTCTGGATACCGCATAAGGTTTCGCTCTGCTTGCGGCAAACATCAAAGCCGTTTAGTCTACCTCCCGATCTCGGATTGAGGAACGTTGGCCGTGCCCAAAGCAAAGTTGAATTCAGGCAGACAGGCCCAGGAGATCGGAGCTGCAATTATAGGGGCTTGGCTCAAGGCTTTGCCGCCTTCGATTGCCGCCAACATCACGGCAATGAACGCGATCAACCCACTAACGATCACTGTCAACACCAATATGTTCGCCTCGAGCAACGTGATTTCGCTTCGCAATAGCCAGAACGAGGTCACGAGGGACGTTTTGGTTGGCACCGTCACCGCGACGTCTCCCACCAGCCAGAGATTCACAATTCTCCAGGCCAATGGAAACCCACTTCGCTACCCGCGTCGGGCGCCAACTATGCAAGGAGGCGCGGTAGCAACCGCTACTCCCCTTATTGGACTACATGACGATCTGACGGTGGTGCTTCAAGAAGTCATCAAGGAGCGCGTAAATCTGGTTTTTGATCAGCCCGGAGAAATAAACATTGTAGTTCCGACGCTACCAAATGACGTGCTCACCCGAGACGACCTGATAAAGTATCTCCGCGATTATCACCGATACGGCCAGGGCCGGCATTATCACGACGAGCTTGCCACGGCCGTCCTCTTCGGGTGCAGGTGACAGCGACAGCCCATTTCTCTATTCCGGCAATCCCGCGCCCCGCATGCCGTTAAGCAGCGTGTTGCGGTCTCCGTCCAGCTTGTAAGGTTCCTTGGTAGCGAATCGCAGCGCGGAGAATTCCGGTGCGCCTCGCATAACCAGGGACGCATAGGTCTCCGCCTCCGCACTTCGCCCAAGCAGGGCGTTTGAGGCGGCCAGATAGACCGTGACCCACGTTGGCATTGTGGACGAGCGGCCCAGATCGACAAGCGCCTGATCGGGACGGTGGGCAATAAAATGGGCAAGGCCGCGGAACGGCCAATACCACGAAGGTTCGTAGAGGGGATCGAGCACTCGCGCCCGTTCGAACCAGCCCAAGGCACTTTGGGGCTCGCCGGCAAATGTTTGATATGTTCCCTGATAGGAGACTTGCTCCGGATCGTGCGGATTGAGGTCGAGCGCGCGCGTGTATAGCTGGGATGCCACCTCGAAGTCACGACGGTGGAGGAGCACCCAGCCCAGTATGTTCAGGCAGACTGGATCGTTGGGTGAAAGCGCCACCGCCTTCTTGGCGATGTCATATGCCTCGGCAAGCACCGCATCCGACGGCCCCATGTCGCGGAACCATTCGAGCTGTTTATAGTGGGCGAGCTTGGCGTACGCGCGCCCGTAGGATGGATCGAGCTCGATCGCCCGCTCGTACCATTGTCGGGCCTCCGTTTCGGCCGCGATGTCGCCCAGGGGCAGGGCATTGCCCCGAAGCACGCACTCGTAGGCCGCGAGATTGGCAGGTGGTTTACGCCGCGCCTTCTCAGCGCCTGCGGCCGTAAGACGGCCGATGACGGTTCCGACGATCTTTCCGATCAGTTCGTCCTGGACCTCGAAAACGTCCTGCTCGTCCCCGTCGTAATGCTCGGCCCACAAGCACTCACCCGAGGTTGCGTCGACCAGCTCGCAAGAAATGCGCATTCGCCGGCCCATGCGGCGGATGCCGCCTTCGATGACAAAATCCACGCCGTTATCCGCGACCAGTGCGAGCTCGACATCCTTGAGCCGCGTCGACGTGTAATGGGACGCAACCGTGAGCTGAGTAAAGCGCGTCAGTTCCGTGACGACGTCTTCGGTGAAGCCGTCGCTGAAGTACGGTTGGACATCGCCCGCGCTCTTGAACGGGCGAACGAGGATGGAGGGCTTGCTCGGTTGTGCAGTCGATGCAGGTGGCAGCCCTTTGGGCTTGTGGAACAACGAGTATACGGGAACCGGGCGTGGAATGTTCTTGAGATGCTGTTCACCGCAATACTCAAACGGAAGATGAATTTTGTCGCGAACTTCGTCGTGCACCTTTCCGGAAAGGCAGATGCCGCCTGGGCTGGCGAACTGTTCCAGGCGCGCGGCTATGTTGACGCCATCTCCGAAAACATCGCCATCAGTATCGACAATGATGTCACCGAAGTTGATCCCAATCCGGAGAAAAATTTCCTGGCTGGCCTTCCCCGCAGAGTGGACGCCGAGCAGTTCCTGGACTTCCACTGCCGACCGCACGGCTCCGACAGCGCTTGGGAACTCGGCGAGCATCCCGTCTCCGGTCGTTCTCACCACCCGCCCCCGGTGGTGGGTGATCCTGGGCTCTATTTGGTCCCGCATGAGATGCTTCACGAGGGCGAAGGTGCGTTCCTCGTCCCGGGCCATTAGCGACGAGTAACCGACCACGTCAGCAGCCAGGATAGCCGTCAGACGTCGCTGAAGATTGCTGTCTCCCGCGTTCATTCTACCCCTCGGCGGGTTATATGCTCGACGTTGGCTGCTTGACGACATCAAAGCGCCTCGCAGAGTTTGCATCATACTTCAGTGCGTGTCAGCGTGCGAATGAGCAATTTGTGCCGATAGTGCATAGGATCGAACATTGAGGGCGTTGCTTGGGTGAAGGGTCCATCATGCCGGAGCGGCAGGCGTTCGAGGCTGGGGCCGGCGGATCAAGCCTAGTTTACGGCCCCATCGTGATCACCGATCCCACGCTCGGTTGCCCGATCACGGTCGCGGCCGGTCCCGTACGAGGGGCCAAACCTCCTCGTTTCGCGTCAGGGTGGGGCAACACCATTCAGGAGGCGGCAACCGCCTGCGGATACGAGGCCGATGAAACCTATTTCGCCCAGATGATCCCTCATGAGCGGCTCTCACATGCCCGCGCCGGCGAATTGCGCGGGCACGTGATCGAGCCGCCTGCACTCACACTTTTCAGCGATGCGCAGTATGGCGAGCGGATGCACTGGAACGAAAACGTCGATGATAGCCGCGCGGTCCCGATTCGCTGGCGCAGGTCGCAGCCGCTGGACTGGATCCGGAGCGATCCACGCTTTAGCACGAGCGAGGCCTGGCTGCCTGCGGGATTGTGCTTTCTCGGGTTTCCTAACGACGAGTCATCAGGCCTGCCCCCGGCGGACTCCAATGGTCTTGCGAGGGGGTCGAGTATAGAGGACGCGGTCGTGCGCGGCTTCTTGGAAGTCGTGGAACGCGATGCAACAGCCATATGGTGGTACCATCAGCTGGTTCTGCCTCTGATAGACCTGACTTCGCTGGCGGATGGGCTGGCGTCCCAATACGCCGATTGGCTGCAGACGCAGAGCCGGGAATTGCGCCTGCTGAACCTGAAGCTCGACCTGCCCATCCCCGTTGTCGCCGCGATCTCCCATGATGTCGGCGGGCGGGCGATGGCGTTTGGCCTCGCGGCCGGCCGATCCACCTCGGAGGCGGCACGACGGGCTGTGGGTGAACTTGCAGAATGTGAGGCGAACCTTGCGCTCCTGAAACGGACGGCCGTTCTGTCCGGCACCGCGGGTTTTACCATGGGGGCACTGCAACTCTACCGGTGGCATCTGGAAGTGGACATTCACCAGTATCCACACCTGTTGGGCGGCGCGACCGTTCCGGCCTCGCCTGACGAGTTGCGACTCGACTGGTGCTCTTGTCTCGACACCTGCCGGAAGCGGGACCTTGAGCTCCTCGTGGTCGACCTGACGCGCGACCGCAAATCACCTGTCGCACGCGTGTTTGTGCCTGGCCTTCGTCATACGAAACCCAGGTTCGCCGCCGGGAGGCTCTACGATGTTCCGGTTCGCATGGGGTTGAAGCCGTCATTGTCCCAGCCCAGCTTCGAAACACTCTTTCCATTATGATGCCTAAGCTGCGTCATGCTGAGAGCCAGGAAAGAGGCTTTCATGCCCGGAGCCGCGACCTTTAAGAGGGGACCGGCGGGTTGAGACAGTTTGGCAGCTTGCTCCGGTGAACTTGGTCCTTGAAGCCCGCCGATTCACGTAATTTCCCGCATAGCGTGTCCTTATCGTGGATCATCCTTGGATCTGTCGATTCACAATGCCCGTGTCGCGAATCCGGGGCCACTTCTGAAGGCGCGCTCGGCGGTGGACCCAAATGGACAGGTCGCGGCAACGTTAACATCGACGTTAACATTGATCGGTCTTGGGCATCGCTGCGTTAACGCGATTGTTTCGTCATCTTAGCAAATAGCCGATTTTCGTAACCCATATTTAACACAGAGTTGACGTTGGAGACGTGAATTCGTGTTTTTGCCTTCAGGTTAACTTCTGCTGAACCTTCGCATTTCAGGGACTTACGTGCAATTGAAAGGACCGACTGGTCGGCAGTAGCACTGGTCGCAAAAATCCGTTTCGTTCCATCGAAAAGCAATTCGAGCTCTGCTGCATCAGCCCTCATGCCTAGCCCTGGAAAGCGAGCGGAATCCTTGGACAGCCTGGGAGAATATATATTATCCGAGACCTCTGAGGGCGCTTCGCTGTGCTCGACCGAGTGTGTTCTCTTCGGACGGGTGCTGCTGGCACGGCGACCCGGATGCACTCCATTGCTGAGGCCCACGCGGTCGATCGACGTGCACTTGCCCATGGTGCGGAATATCCGTTAGGAGATCGGCCGATCCGCCAATGCGACAGATTTGACAGGTGGCAGCGCGAACAGGCGAATCTTCCGCCTCTCCGCCAGATTCGTAGAGACTCTACAAACACGCATTGGCTTATGGCGCGGCTGACTTCAGAGTCGTAGAGACTCTACGCGATCAAACGTTTCGATTCTTATCCAGCCATTTCTCGAGCGCCCTGGCGAGTTCTGGCGCGATCCGTGTGGGTCCCCGCTTACTGCCAATGGCCCGCCACAGCGACGTATTAGAGGGCTCCGGGCCGAGTTCCCGCATAACATCAGTTTCCGAAAGTCCTTGCTTGGCCATGATTTCAAGAATGCGCTTTTTGGCCCAGTCGAGTACATACCGATCGGGCGTGACCGCTGGTCTTGGGCGAGCCGCGACCGGGGAGGGCTTTCCGGCAGCACTTCGCAATCCGGCAATGAATTGCTTTCGCTCCGTCGGGCTTGCCCGCTTCCAGGCACGCTGGAGAGCTTCCAGGCCGCTGGGTGACTTGATCAGGCCGGCTGCTTTCGCTGCTGCATTGATGGTTCCGAATTTGCCGGCCAGGAAATCGGCATAGATGGCCGGAAACTCGTTGCGGAGGCGGCGCTCGAAATAAGCTCGATCACGTTTTTGAGGCTTTGGCATAGCAGGCTGGCAGGCAGTGGGTGAGTCGCGATATTGGAGCCGCCCGGGCCGCTCCGCAACAGAATGCCTCCTCTCGCAGTCGCTTTGCGGCCGGGTGGCGCGGGCCAGGCGAGGGACAGCTCGAGATTTGCCAAGGAGGTGATGACACTCCTTGCCTGCCGCGCCGCTGGCCTGGGAACGCCTCTCTGTTTAGCCAACTTGTGGGGCATGTTGAGCTAAGCCCGGTAGAGAGGCATTTGTTCTCGCCGCTGTTCTGATATCTCCGGACCCTTTCGCGCTCGCTGGCGACCCGTTTACGGCCGTTTCTGTGCAGAGGGTTATCCTATCGCCGGCAACGTTCGTTCAAGGCGCCCGGTAGGCGGCAGGGTCTCTTCACACCCATGGCTGGAGCGGCCTGCACAGACTTCACCGGAGCAGGGTTTGGGACCCCTCAACACCTTCTCCGGGAGAAATGTACAGAAATGCTCGAGCGAGCGTAGGCATACGAGCGCGCGAAGCGCGCGAGTAAGCCGGAGCGGAGCTCGGCCGAGCCGAAGGCGAGGCTTGTGCGGCGTCACGCTTTTCCGGATTTGTTTTTTATTTTGTTCTTTATAGTAATAAATAAGAGGGAAAAGCGTGACGTCTGTTTCCGCGGCGATGGGGGTGCGAACTGGGTGCAAAAGCGTGACCAGCGCCCCTTGCATCCGGAAAAGCGTGATTATAACCTCGGAATACAACGAGCATCCTCCATGTCGAACCTGAATATCCGAACCCAGCCCCTTACCGACGACGAAATGGAAGCGCACGCGCGCCGAAACCTCGAGCGACTCGAACAGGGGCACGATCCTGTACGAGCGGAGATCAGCAGAGGCGGCGATGGCAGAGCTGGCTTGGATCAGGCCTTGCGCGAGCTTGACCTGTTGGATGTCACCACCGAGCCCGCGCCGGTCGAGGAGACGTCGCTGAGCGACTCCGAATACCACCTGCTAGAGCAGCTCGAACGGGAAGAAGAAAGCGCCACCGCCCGGAATGCAATGCGCGAGCTCATTCGCGAAGCCCTTCCGAGATACCGGATTCACGACCCGAATTACTACGCGAAGAAGCGGAAGGCCGATCGTGATGAATATGCGGCCAAAGTCGGCCGTCCGGTCCGCCCGTATCGCCATCTCTCCGACATGACCCCGGAACAAAAGGCAGCTCACAAGCGCGAGCAGAACCGAATTCGACAGGCAAACAGGCGCGCGAGAGAACAGACCTGAGGGTTTGAGACTTACCACGGTTGTAGCCAAGCGCACGGTGGGGATTAGCGGACCAAGCACGGCCGAGAGGTCAACGATCTCGACCGCGCCGGAAAGAAGCTGGCTGGCGAATTCGCCGACGCTTCTGCGCATCGATGATTCCTGCTCCCCTTGCCGATGGCGTCTCGCGGCAGATGCCGCGGGGCTGCGTCGTCGAGCTACCGCTGAAATTTTTTCCTTCTTGCAAAGAGGCGGCATCGTTCTCGCTATAAAGGGGCCTGTTGGAAGACATCCTTCCAATCCCCGAATGATGGAGAACAAATGTGAGCGTCGTAAAATCTAAGCAAATTGAAACGAAAACAAATGAACGTGAAGGCGACCCATTGGAAGCAAGCGGCTTGGACGATGTCTTGGTTGATGTCGCTAATATTTTAGCCGTTGATGCCAAAGGCGTCGATGATGACGAAGACCTCTACTACGAGCGCGCTGTGACCATCGAAGTTCCTGACGACGCTGCGGATATTCACGACATCTCGTACATTTCTGTGCCAATCCGCGATGTCCTGACGTGGTTCGCCGAAAACAATCCGGAGGTGGCCGAAAGGGTTCTCCAACTCCGGGATGATTTCTTCGCCGGCGATCGCGAGCAAGACTACGGCCACTACGTTAGCCCGTCGACCAGGCGGTTCATGACGCCGGAAGAGCGGGCGGTGGCAAGAGTGGCACGGTCGAAAGGGCGCGAGGCGAGGGCGGCACAGCGGGCTGCACTCGAAGCCGATTCAGAGGCCTATGACGAAGCCGAGCGCATGATGTGGCGTCCGTTCAAGAAAGAGAGGGAGGCACTTGAGAGGGAAAGGGAAGCCCACTGGGAAAGGGCGGCCGCTCTTGACGCTGAATGGGAAGACTTCGCCCTCGAGCGTGAAACTTGGGATAATGACAGGCAGACCCGCGAAGAAGCAAGACGTGCCGAGCTTCAGGCGAAAACGGATGCTCTGTGTGCGGATCAGGAAGCGTGGTGCGAGCGCTGGGCTGAACTGGGGCAGAAAGCGTATGTCAGCCAGCAGCGGGAGGACTGATGATGGAGACCTCTCCTGCTTCAAAATCCAAAAGACGAGTAAAGCCCCGCCGGGAATCATGGACGACGCTTCGCAGGTTCCGCTGTCCTGAAAAAAACGAGCGGTTTCTGATCACGTGGAGGCTGGACCAGGCTGTGAACAACCATCGCGGCGACGGACGGTTCGCGTTTGGTTGTGACGAGCGCATTTATTTACCCGAGGAGGTGTTTAACGCGCTCGTCATCAAGCTTGAGCAGGTAGACCTGCCGTTCGATCGCTATTTGCTTTGGTGCGAGCATGGCACGCAGAGCTGCGACACCGAAATTTCGTCCACGCTTTCGCCAGTGCGGCTTGCGTGATGATCGTGCAGATCGCGTCGAGGAGGCACTGCTGGCGATCGAGCCGTTCCCTTCCAAAAAGCCAATTGACCGCTTTCAGATTGAAAAGGTCCTGGCGGACGTAGGCTACATTTGGGCGGCCTACAGAAGGGCCGACCACGGAGGATGCGAGTAGAAAGCTTCGGCATTCTTCTCGCACAACAGTGCAGGCGGATGGCGAGAGAGCTCTTGCTGGCCAGACCATCCGTCCATCGTTGTGCCGCGTAACAGACTGCGGCGCCGCACTTCTCAATCACTTCCCTCCCGCACAGTTTGAACGGCATGCGAGTCCTCCGGGAATGGCTGCAACAGTTCTCTCTCGGTCTTGGTCAGATGTATCCAGGCCGACCAGTCCTCCGGGCCGCAGAACGACGACCTGCCGGTTGTGGATTGGGGCGACGTCGGGTCCAGGCTCGGTGGTTAGCTAGCATGGTGAAGGCGGGAGGCTGATTGCCTGCCCCTTCGCGCCAGAGACCGGCGATAGCCATAAAGGAAGCGCCGTTCAGAGTGAACTGGTGTTTCGCCTTTGGGTATTTCTTGCCGGTGAACTCGAAGAAGGCTGACGCAGGAATCAGACAGCGATTGCTGCTGCGAAGCTGCCGCCCTCCGACCGGAAGTTGAATGCCAGCCCGGCATGTGGCGACGGGCGGAAGCCAAATTTCAGATTCGCTCGACGCAACGGATTCACCTGCACACTAAGAGCAGCCACCATCCCCGCCTTGTCAAAGGTGCGGAATATTGCCCGTCGCAATCGTCCGCGACGGCGATGCAGCTTACTGCCCGAGCGGCGAAGACAGTACGGATTGGTTCAAAACCATAGCTTCGCAATTAGAGTATCCACTAAGAAAGCCACGGAAATACAGTGCAACGAAAAGCCTGCCCTATTATCGATAAGTCCTGTCGAAAAATCGCCGACAGTAATGGTAGGCAAGTCGATCTTGGTAGCTTATAATGTTGTCTTGAACTGTTACAATTTGACACGTTTCTGTCCCGCCGTTAGCGGGTCCTCGTAGTCCACGTCCGACCATTTGCATGTACCTTACTGGGCTGAAAACAGGGCGTGAGATCAAAATCAGATCCGCTTTCGGTGCGTCGAAACCCGTCGTGAGCACACTATGGTTGCACATTACGCGCAACTCTTCTGAACGAAACCGCCGGACAAAGTGCTGACGCGCCAGTCGATCCGTCTCTCCACTTACCGCCGCTGCGGGGCAGCCAGCGAGATGGAGGCGCGCGGCAAGATACTGCGCGTGCGCCACCGAGTTTGCGAAAAGCAGGATCGATCTGGCAGGACTTTTGAGTATAGCGTCTACTATGAGCTGATTTCGCGCGGGATCGGCCCCGATCCGCGTGATAAGATCTTCCGGTAATTCGCCATATTGATCGAAGTGGCGGACATCGCTGTCCGACAGTGCAATTGGCTTGTTATACTCGATCGGGGAATATTTCAGGTCGGCAAGAACCCCTTGACCGCGCAACTTACGATGCAAGGTTCCTTGATCCGACGGAAACCAGCGCCGGTCGAAGCGGGCCGCGAGACGCGCCGACTCGTCATCATCATGTCCGCGCCAAGGCGTGGCGCTGAGACCGATGACAGGGGGCTCTGTTTCTCGGGATGTTTCACTTCCGGTTTGTACGTCCAACCATCGAAGCAGCTTGCTGTAACTGGGAGCAATCGCGTGGTGGCACTCGTCGATGAGGACCACGCCTGGTTCCGCCAGCCAGTCCAGTCGGGAAAAGTCAAATCGAGCATTCAGCGTCTGAATGCTTGCGACAACAACGACGGGCTCATCCGCTTCGGGAGGCGAGGGATTTTTTTGTCCTCCCCAAAGCCGAACGATGCGCAAGTCCTGGCCAGGCGTGCCCACGTTTACCCACAACTGCCGAAAGCATTGAACTGCCTGTTCGCAAAGTTCATCCGTCTGTGCGATCCATAATGCCGTGCGGCGAGCGTCGGCGTTCAACACAAGGCGCACCACGGCCTCGGCGGCGACCCTAGTCTTGCCGCCGCCTGTCGGCAGACTGACGACCGCCCGCCGGCGTCCCTTGCTTGAGTTGAAGAGTTCGCGAATGCCTTCGAAAATCTCGTTCTGGAAATCGTGCAGGGGAGGCAGATCCAGCGGGCCGCTTACCGTCAGCTCCGCTTCGCGCTTGGCTCTGCTGCTGGCCGCGAACTCGGTCGGAAAGCCCGTTTCAAGAACGAACAGGCGGGCAGGTTCGCCACCCCAGCGCGACGGTGGATCGAGTCCTTCCGCAGCAAGAGCATCTTGAAGCCGCGCAAGTACTGTCGGACCGTAAACCGCCAAAGCCAGCTCAGCATATTCGAGGGCCGCCAATTTACGCGCGCCCATTGCCGGGAGTACTGCGAGCGGCAGAATCCCCCGGAGAGGCTGCGAGGATCCGCCCACCGCTTCGAGCAGACGTTCGGCAACTGTAGCGGCTTCGCGGACTCGCTTGCGCGCCTCCAAGGTCCGTCCGTCCACCATTTTCGTCAAAAGCTCGTCAGCCTCGCCTTCGATCAAACCGGCCCTCTGCAGTAAGCGGAGGATCGTTTCGAAGCGATCCCGCCAACTTAATGACATGAAGCGATCGCGGTCGATGAGCGCCAGCCCGGAGAGATCGCGGGCCGCGACAGGTTCGATCTTGCGATGACCGGCAGTCTCGACCAAGCCCTTAACCCACGCAGCATCGGTGCGGCCGAGCTTGGTTTTGCCTGCAATTGCGGATCGTAGTTCTGGAAACATATCCATGATCGGAACTGGCGGACTCAATTGCACCGAAAACGCGACCGCGATGCTGTCCTTCAACATCGTGGCTCCCGCGCCTCTCCATAGCAGCGCAGCTTTTGAGCACAGGAGAACGATCCTGCCATCCTCGTCCTGGCCGCTGAGATGTGCCGGGTCGTCTGTCACAAAGATTTCGCTGACAACGCGCGCTCCGGCGCTAGTGGGAACCCTTTGTGGCGTAAAGCCGTCGTCGGCGGCCTTTTCCCACAGCGCCCGTAGTCGCGCGAACCCGGCCGTTAGTCCCTCGACGCGTTCGGATGCGCGCTTCCACAATTCCCGGCGCTCGTCTTGCGACAGAACGCCGGCGTCCCATTTCATCAATGACGCAAGGTCGGTCGGGTTGGCCATCGTCTCGTGGAAACCGATCACGTCGGAGAACTCAGGCAATCCCGCCTTGGCCAGCACAACCGCAAGTTCCCGGTCGATCGACTTGAGAGGCAGAATACATTCGTTAACAGCGATACGGCCGTATCGGTTCAGCAAGAAAAGCGCCGGGTGTGGCGCAGTGAACTTCTGGTATTTACCTTGCGTCTTATGTCCATAAGTGATCGGCGCATACGCGCCCAATCGCTTTCTCATCTTCTCGATCAAATCAGCGGTCAGCCGGGCGGCCAAGGGCGGCGGCAACGACGGAAGTAGCCGCCAGCCGCTCGGCATTTCCACCCACTCTGGCGCCAGTATGCCAAGTTTCGCTTGCCGAGGGCCACTCGGCATTTTTTTCCACCCCACCCGCTCGACCAGATCTAGATACTGTTCGACATGTTGCTGGTTCAGTCCTCCGGGATCGCCTAATCTGGCTTCGTCGTCGATCGGGAAGATGTCCAGCCAACCGTTTGGCAGACGTGTTTTGTGTCGCTCATGAAAATCCAGATCAAGTAACAGACGCGGATCAAGGTTATGGGCAGTCGACGCTAGTAGGGCGATCAACTCGTTGCGCGAGGACCAGCCGCCAGCGCGGTTTCGGAACGAGATTTCCGCAATAGATCTGTCCTCGAAAAACGCGCGGGCGTGCCGCTCTGGTGCGGTTGCGACGTTGGACCAGAAGTTCGCCCAGCCGCCGTTTGAGCCGGCCGCCGACAGCGAAGAATGCAACAACTTTTCCCAGGAATCCTCTTTCACCTCCAGTATGTCGAGAATCGACGTCAGAACCGTCCGGACGTTCTTGTATTGCAAGAGACCTGGCAGAACGGTCTGATAGCCTGCGGGCGCGCTGTCTTCTGGCCCGATGACAGCCGTGTTCGCGGTTGCGAGACTTCCGCCGGTCACCGGAATAATGGCTGCGGACTTGAGTTGAAAAGCGTGGAGGGTCCGCTGGGCGACAAGCTCTCCGACGAAGGACAGCAAGCGTCGGCCGCCCTCGGCGTCGGCCCTCGCGATGGCTTCGAGCCATTCTCGAATCGTGACCGTCGCGAGCGGAGTCAATTCGCCAGTCGCCTTTTTCGCGACTTCGGCCGCGAACGTGTTGAGCAAGGAGGCCCGATGGCTGTTGGCCTGACAGCTTTGATGGACGAACAGGCCGCGAGCATTCTGGTCGGCAAGTTCAGTCCACGCGGCGAGTGCCTTCCCATCATCGAATGGATGACGCCGCAAGTCCCTGGCACTTCGCAGTCGACCGTCGGCATCCGGGATAATATCTCTTTCGACCACCAGTCGCCACAGCGCGTTGACTAAAGGGGCGGCGATTTCGTCCTGTCGGTCGAGTTTGCGCGGCAAGGCGCTAACGGGCGCGCCGGGATCATCGGCTGTTGAAAGCGCTGGCATGCTGTCAGCAATCAGCCGCGCGGCTTCTGACATGAGCGTTGTGTTCCACTCACCACGCACAAGGTTGGTGCGATCGCTGTTCAGCTTCCAGGGCGCATTCAAAATGCCGGAAGTGAGCGTTGCCGTCTCGGTTGGAAAGAATGCCCAGAATCGGCCTGCCCGCGGAATCGGTGAAAGTGGAACCGCCCACGCTAAAGGCACTTCGTCGCGCGCTTGAATGTGGGTGGCGTCCTCGCGGGCTCCCGGATCACGGATCGCGGCGGTGGTTTCGAATAATTTCCAGCGGGTCTCGTTGCTGCCGTCTCTTACGACAACGTTCTCGCCATCGACGGTTCGGGTTATCTCGCGCCTGGCCCCACCTTCGACATCGAGCGTGAGATGAATGTTCGCAGGGAGAAACAGCACGAACTCCGACGGGAATTTTGTGAATTCCTCCGCCAGCCGCTGAAAGGTCGCGGCCTCCGAAATCGTGGCCGACACGACCGTTGTCGCCCATTCAAGACCCTTCGGATTCGGCCCGTCGATGACTTCGGCGAGCCTCATGCCCGGAGCGCGGGCCGAGGAATCAAGACCCAAGTGGGTCCTGATCCGTACGCGGCAAGCTTCCGGGTCGAAGCGCAGGCCGATTGACCGGCTGACCAGATCAACGCGGCCGCCGAGCTTCAGAAGCGACTTGAAGCCGATGCCGAATCGCCCGATCTGTCCGCCACGTTTCGGGGAACTCCTCGCGTTGAGAAGGGCGACTATCCCATCTTGATCCAGAGGTGCCCCGGTGTTGGCGGCGACAAGCGCGTCTCGTCCTACTTTGACATGTATGCGGCCGGCGCCTTCGCCGCCCTCCAGTATCGCGTCGGCGGCGTTCTGGACGAGTTCGAACAATTGCCGATACGCATAACCGCCGGACAATACGTCGTTCTCAGTCTCATAGTGTTCGGCGGCATCTCGCGGCTGGGCGGAATACGCGCTTAGGCGTGCTTCGCACTCGTTGGCGACAAACTGCGCGAGCGGATTGACAGCACTTGTGCTCACATCCGCCGAAATCGTTGTGTTCAAGACGTTCATTCTTCCCCCCAATGCGAATTGAGTCTATCACTCAGCATACGACTCATACCGTCAACCCAGAGATGATTTGGGCGGCGTCGTTGCTCAGGGTCGGACCTTCCTCGGTGATCAGAAGCTGACCTGGAAACCAGCGCTCGTACCAAGCGCGCTTGCGTTTCCATTCATCGGCGTAGTCGGTGAGGTCCAGACGACCGAGATGTTCCCAAAAGGACGTTCTGCCACGCCAGACTACGGTAAAATCGGGCAGTCTTAGCGTTCCGTCTCCTGCAAAGAGCGGCTGCTCATACAGGAAGGGAATTTCCCGCTCATGGAGCAGGTTGGCGATGATCACCTCGGATTTCGAGCGAAGCATGTCGCCGCTCAGGGCTTCATGGATCTTGCCGGCTTCATACCACCCTCGTCGATCGCTCAGCGCGGCCTTGGCCACGTGGGGCGCGAAAAGCGAGGAATTGATCTGCGGCGTCTGAGCGTTCTCTCGCCGCCGCGCATCGAGCAGGCTGTTGACGTCGCGCTCGATCAGCAGCGTGCAATGGCGGCTGGCGCGCGTGAGAGCCGTGTAGACCAGTTCGGCCGACAGCGGCCGTTTTCCGCTGGCGGGTACGATGACGAAGGTGTGCGCGAACTCGCTGCCCTGCGCTTTGTGAATCGACACGGCGTAGGCGAGTTCCAGGTTTTCTTCCACGCTCTCGCTGCGCTTGTATTTGCCGCCATGCGGCACGTCTTTGCCGTATCCAACGGTAATTCCGGGCTTTCGCGTGAACTGCACGGCAAAGCGCTTGAGACGGGGCCCGTAGCCCGATCTTACGGTTTTCCAGAGATCGCGGCTCTCGAAACCGAAAGCCTGAACCATCCCGATTTCGCCGTTGAAGACTTCCACCTGACGCTTCTCTCGTGTGGAGGCGTCGTACGCCCAAATCGGATTTGATTTTGGCCGGTTTCGATACTGGATCACCTTGTCGGTCAGGGTGATGCCATCGAGCGCGCCGATCTTGGAAACGATGCCTTTCGAGATGCGTGTCTGGCAGGCCTCGTTCAGCGCCTCTACGCCGTGTAGTTCACCCCGGTGCGGGGTCAGTATCTGAAATGCGGTCGGGTCATCTTCGAGCGCCGCCCGCCAGACCTGGTGAGGCGGCCTGCCTTCCTCAGACGACGGTTCCTTCATCTTCGCCTCTACCGCATCGATGAGAAGCGAGGCGAGCTTCGCCGGATCATCCCAGAACAGGACGTCCAGATCGCGGTCGACCGCACCGCCGGCGTGGATTCGTTCGACCAGCAGCTCCTGGTCAGGTCGCGTCGATAAATCGGCGTCGCCATCGGTCTTGTCCTCGTCGTCGACGACGAAAAGCTCCGACAGCGCGATGATCGCGCTTCCCTTGCCCTCGACCTTGTTCAGAAGCTGGCGCAGATTGAGCTTCAGCCGCCCAAGATTGTCAGGGTAGCGCGAAGCGAGCCACTGGATCACATCCGCGAAAACCCTGCCGCGGCCAATGGGCGGAAGTTGTCCCGCGTCACCGACGAGGATCAAGCGGCGGACCTGCTGCCAATCGACCGCACGGAACAACGCAGCGGCGAGCGCCAGATCGAGCATCGACGCCTCGTCGAGCACGAGAGTTCCGACCGAAGCGCGCTTCCCACCATTCCGTTTGAATGTAAGGTTGCCATTCAGCCATCCGTTGGAGGCCAGGAACGAGTGCACCGTTACCGTGTTCACCCCGCTCAGGGATGCCTTCTCGAAAACCTCCCTGGCTCGGTCGGCGGCTTTGCCGGTGGGCGCCAGCACCAAGATATTCGCGCCTTCGCCCTCCGAGCGCCGTACGGCTCGGACAAGGGCTTCGATGACGGTCGTCTTTCCCGTGCCGGCGGGGCCGGTGACGACGGCGAGCGGACAGCGGAAAAGACGTCCGCAGAGTTCCGCCTGTTCGCTCACCGCTTTTCGATAGTCTTCTCCTCCTTTCGTCGCGAGAATCGTTGCATCCTTCCAGATCCATGTCAGCCAATCGGCTTGCGTGACTGGACGGCGCAAGTCGATGTCAGGTCTGGAGGTCAAATCGCCGAGGGTGGCGGCGACCCGGCGTTCGTCCTCGTGGACGGACTTCAGGTAGACGGCCAAATCCGGTTCAATGGCATCGAGCGTCAGAGCACCGGACAGAAATTCCGCGTCGACCTCGAAATAGCGTTCGCTGAACTGAGCCTGCTTCCACGCGGGAAGACGGTCCATACGCTGGGCGATCTCGACGACGAGATCTTTGGCGAAACGAAATGTGTGTTTCGGCTCCGACCATAGGTGCTCCACGCAAAGCGCGCGAAAGCGGCGTTCGTCATTAAACTCCATGCCGGCCAGCGGCTTGCCTCCCACCTCGGGGGACGGCAACACCCCCCGGTCGATCGCGCTCCAGGCGATCCGGCCGCCATCATCCACATCGCAATACATCTCCGACAGCAGATAGGGGTTAGCGACGATCTCGTCGGCCGAGAACGGCAGGCCAGCGGCCGCACGGTCGTCGGACGCAATCGATTTCATGGTTGCAGCCACCAGATCGAAGCGCGGGAGAACGTCGCGAAGAAGCTTGCGAGCGCCGTCGGGGAGTAGTTTCCAGTTACGAGAAATTCGTTTGCGCTCGGTCGCATCCAGGCGGGCGCTCAGGCTGGTTTCGCGGTCGGTCTCGATCGCTTCGAATGCGGCTGCATGGGCAATGTCGTGCCCGTCGCGAAGGCAAAGCGTCTTTACACCGTCGATGAGAACCTCGGCGCCCGCGGCTTCCAACGCCCGCAGCAGTCCTGGATAGAGACCGCGATGCGTCCAGAGATCGGCGATGACCTTCAGCAGCCAAGCCTCGCGAACGCCCCAGTCCTCGCTGGCGTCGCCGATCTGCCGAAGGAAGCGCACTTTTGCCAGAAATTGCTCAAGCAGACCGATCGCTTCGTCGTCCGATACGTGCTTGGACCCGTATTTGCAGAGGAACGGGTTTTCGGGGAAGACCGCGATTTCGGCCAACCGTTCAGGATCGTCGAGATATTTGTGGTAGGGAAGCCGCACGCCTTCTTCCGGATAGGCCGAAGTGATGTCGCGAGCCCACAACATGCCACCGGCATATTTCTTCGCGGTTTCCGGCTTGACGTTGGTGTAGATCAGTTCCTCGCCGACCTTGCGAATGCGGGAAACGCCGATAAGCGCGTAGCGAGGCGCCTCGTCTTCCGAGAGCGGATTGGAATAGTTGGCGTAGTAGAAGATCAGATTGCTTCCGCAATCCTCTTCGATCGGCTGTAGGAATTTCAGCGTCAGCTCGCGGCGCTTGTCGTTGTCGAGGAACCCTTCCGCCTTCACCTCGTCACCATACATCGCCTCGTAGGGCCAGATGCTCACGGTCGACGGCGCAAGCGTCCATTCCCGGCGCTCCAACCCGCCGAAGAAAAAGTCCGGCGGGTTGGAGGCGGCCGGGGCGTCTTCAAGTCCGAACGCGTTGTAGCTGTAGCAGCAGGGCGGAACATAGCCTTCGATCGTGTTTGCCAGCTTGCCGGCATGCCGACGCTCGATGTCTAGTGCGCGCTCCCGGGCGATCACATCGCCGGGAAAGGATTTGCACCCGACACAGTAGGTATTGCGCTCCGGCGCCTTGCAGATGGAGCCGTTCCAGCCGTCATTGTGCCAGGCGAGCCTGGCGGTCACATGTGTCGGCATCGTTGTTCCCCCTTGGTCTCTTCCGACCGGTTGTCGAACCGGCGGCCCCTACCCATGCGCGGCGCCGCGTTGATCGCAGCGCCGCTTGTCACGTCACGCGGTCGCGCGAATGAACGCCTCCGCCCCATCCAGTGCGTTTCTCGCCTTGGACAGCGCCGCCAGCAGAACCGCCGTCTGGCGGCCCGAGAGATACGGCCCCGGCGGCGGCAGGAGCTGCGTCGGCGCAGCCTCCACATCGCCGAAGCGATAACCGGTGGCGATTTCACCGATACGACCGCCATTGACGCCGAACCAGGCGGCGATGTCATGCTGGCGGTCGCCGCGGGCAATCATGCCCTTGACGAGGGCGGCGTCGTCTTCGGTGAGATAGTGGCCGCTCGGTTGCGCACGCTGACCCATGGCATCCTCCTCACGCAGCGGCGCGCTTCAGGAGTTCGGTCTCGAACGCGTCGAGCACGAGCTCGTACGAGCCTTCGTTCTTGGCGATCTTGAGCGGATCGAAGCGGTAGGCGTCGAGGATCACGCGATATTTGCGCACGATCGCGTCCAGGTGCTCGTCGAGAAAGGCCGCCGGCGGCTCCTTCCAGCGGACATGTCCGTTTGCGTCGCGCG
>NZ_AHAM01000261.1 GCF_000236565.1 Mesorhizobium alhagi CCNWXJ12-2
CCTCGTTGCGCCCGAAGCACGGCCGCAGGTAGCCGACCAGTTCGCGGCCAATCTGGTCTGGTTCGATGAGCAGGCGCTTCTTCCCGGCCGCTCATACATCTTGCGCACCGAAACCGACCAGGCGAGCGCGACCGTTTCGGATTTGAAATACCGCGTCAATGTCAACGATTTCGCGCAGGAAGCTGCGAAATCGCTGGCGATGAACGAGGTCGGCGTCGTCAATATCTCGGCGCAGTCGCCGATCGCCTTCGACAGCTTCGCGGAAAACCGTACGACCGGCGCCTTCATCCTGATCGATCGCATCACCAATGCGACGGTCGGGGCCGGCATGATTCTCCATACGCTGCGCCGCGCCGACAACATTCACTGGCAGTCGCTGGAGGTGAGCAAGAGCGCCCGCGCCGCGGCCAAGCACCAGAAGCCGGGGGTGCTCTGGTTCACCGGGCTTTCCGGCTCGGGCAAGTCGACCATCGCCAATCTGCTCGAAAAGAAGCTGCATGCGAGCGGCCGCCACACATACATTCTCGACGGCGACAACATCCGCCACGGGCTGAACCGCGATCTCGGCTTCACCGACGAGGACCGCGTTGAAAACATCCGCCGCGTCGCCGAAGTGGCGCGGCTGATGGTCGATGCCGGCCTGATGGTGATCGTCTCCTTCATCTCACCGTTTCGCGCCGAGCGCCGCATGGCGCGCGAAATGATGGGCGAGGGCGAGTTCATCGAAGTGTTCGTCGATACGCCGTTCGAGGAATGCGCCGCGCGCGATCCGAAAGGGCTCTATGCGAAGGCGCTCGACGGTGAGATCAAGAACTTCACCGGCCTGGATTCTCCTTACGAGCGGCCGGAAAATCCGGAAATTCACCTTCAGACGCTCGGCAAGTCTCCCGAGGAGATGGTAGAGATCCTCGAAAGCTGGCTGAGCGAGCGTGACATTGCGGACCAACAATACGACGACGGCGGCGGCATCTGACGACGAGGCGATGCTGGCGCATTTCGAGCGCCTGGCGCTTGCGGCTGGGCATCTGGTCATGGACGTGTTCCATGCCGGCATATCGGTCGAGCACAAGCTCGACGCCTCGCCGGTGACGGCGGCGGACCGGGCGAGCGAAAAGCTCATCCTTGCGGGCTTGCGCGCCGAATACCCGGACATCCCTTGCGTGGCGGAAGAGGAAGCAGCCGAGGGGCTTGCGCCGCGCGATCCCGGGCAGACGTTCTTCCTGATCGACCCGCTCGACGGGACGAAGGAATTCGTCAATCGCAACAGTGACTTCACGGTCAATATCGCGCTCGTCCGCCAGGGCGTTCCGGAGATCGGCGTGGTCTATGCGCCGTGCAGCGGGCGGTTCTTTTCCGGCAGGCCGGGCAGAGCGGAATCCATCGAGGTCTCGCCGGAGTACGGCATCGTCGGGCGTCGCAGGATTTTCGTGCGCGAGGGCAAGACGCCGCTGACCATCGTTGCCAGCCGCTCGCATCGCACGCCCGAGACTGACGAATTCATAAGAGACATCGACGCGGCTGAGATCGTCTCGGTCGGATCGTCGCTGAAATTCTGCCTGATCGCCGGCGGCGAGGCGGATGTCTATCCGCGTTTCAGCCGCACGATGGAGTGGGACACGGCGGCTGGCGACGCGATCCTGCGCGCTGCCGGTGGCATGACCCGAACCACCGACGGCAGGCCGCTCGTCTATGGCAAGCGCAGCCAGCCGGGCGAGGCCGACTACGCCAATCCGTCCTTCATCGCCAGCGGCAGCATTTCATAGGCTGGTTATTCGGCCGCCTGCGCGGTTTTCGTTTCGATGAAGCTGCGGATCGCGCCGACGATCCGGTCCTGGTCCTCGACCGTGAGGTAGGGGTGCATCGGCAGGCACAGGATGCGCTGCGGCAGTGTTTCGGAAACCGGCAGCCCGCCCGGCGCGACCGGGTAGTGCCTGTAGGCGACCTGCTGGTGCAGCGGTTTCACATAATAGATGACCGAAGGAATGCCCTGTTCCTGGAGGTGGGCCTTGAGTTCGTCGCGGTAGGGCGTCTCGATGGCGTATTGCGCCCAGGCCGAGCGGCTGCCTTCCGGCACATGGGCGGTCCTGACCAGATTGTGCAGCCCGCCGCGATAGCGCTCCGCGACGGCCTGCCGGGCGACCATCTCGTCTTCGAGAATGGCGAGCTTTTCGATCAGGATCGCGGCTTGCAGCGTGTCCAGCCGCGAATTCAGGCCGACATGGATGTTGTCGTACTGGGTCTCGCCCTTGCCGTGGAAGGCGAAGGAGCGGAGCTTTGCCGCCATCTCGTCGTCATTGGTGAACATGGCGCCGCCGTCACCGTAGCAGCCGAGCGGCTTTGCCGGATAGAAGCTCGTCGCGCCGACGCTCCCGAAGGCACCGCACATCCGGCCCTGGACCGAGCCGCCGATCGCCTGCGCAGCATCCTCGATGACCAGCAGGTTTTTGCGCTCGGCGATTTCCGAAATGGCCGCGTAATCGGCGCCGAGCCCGAACAGGTCGACCGGGATGATTGCCCTTGGCGTCAGCCGGCCCTCTTTCTTGACCATGGCGATCGCGGCCTCGAGGCTGGCGATGTCGATATTGTAGGTGTCTTCATCGACGTCGACGAAAACCGGCTCCGCCTTGGCGAGCGCAACGACTTCGGCCGTCGCGGCGAATGTGAAGCTCGGCACGAACACCGCGTCGCCCGGCCCGATGCCCGAGGCGTAGAGCGGCAAAAGCAGCGCGTCGGTGCCGTTGGCGCAGGCAACAACGTGCTTGACGCCGACATAGGCGGCGAGCTGGTTCTCGAACTCGGTAACCTCCGGCCCGAGGATGTAGCGGCCGTCATCGACCACGCGGTCGATCGCCGCCCTCAGCCGGTCCCGAATTCTTTCGCGCTGCGCGCCGAGGTCGATAAACTGCATGCCTGCTCCGAAACGTGCCCTGATGTCGCGCCGCTGATAGCATGAGTTGATTTGGCCAAGAAAGCGCAAGGCGGGCTGTATTGCCGCGGCGCAGCGTCACGCGTTACCGGTGGATGTCGCTGTAGAACGCGGAATCCGGTGCATTGGGGCCAATTCCGTGCGCCGAGGCTGACGTCTACGGAACCTCCGGAAACATAAAGTGATGCAGGCCTGGCGGATTCAGGCCGGCTTAGGCAATTTCGTGCCGCCAGGGTGGATTTGCGCCAGCGCGCGATACAGTGATGGCCGCGGCCTTGGCTCCGAGCGTGAGCGCGTCGCGAATGGCTTGTTCGGAAAGATTTTCCAGAGCTGTTTTCGACAATAAACCGCCATCGTGCAGCGACGCCAGAATGCCGGCGTTGAAGGTGTCGCCCGCGCCGACAGTGTCGACGACCGTGACACGTTCAGGTATTACGGAGACGGTATGGCTCTTGGTGTAGCCGATAGCGCCCTTGCTGCCATGGGTCACAACGATAAGCTTCGGGCCGCTCTCCAGCCATTTGCGCACCTGGTCCTCTTCGGAACCCTCGTTTCCGAACCAGGCGAGGTCTTCGTCGGAAAGTTTGACGATGTCCGCCAGCGCCATCATCCGGCGTATGCGGTCATTGTGCTTTTCCTTGTCGGGAATGAAGCCTGGCCGGATATTAGGGTCGAGCATCGTCACGCGCCGGTCTGCTTCCCGTTTCATCAGCGCCTCGTAGGTCGAGCCGCATGGTTCAGAGATCAGGCTGATGGCTCCGAACAGCATCGCCTCGACATCGTCGCCGAGAAGCGGCAGGTCGGCTTCGGTGAGCATGCGGCCGGCGGTGTTTTCGTCATAAAACGTATAGGTCGCGTGGCCGTCGGTCAGTCGCACGAATGCCAGTGTGGTAGGCCGTGCCGAAACGTCGGCATAGCGGGAGCCCGCATGGCTGGAGGCCAGCACCTCGCGGATTTGCTGGCCGAACAGATCCGACGACAGGCCGGAGAAGAACTCGACTGGCACGCCGAGCCGCCCGAGCGCGATCGCCGTGTTGAAGATCGCTCCGCCGGCATAAGGCGCGAATGCCGCTTCCCCCGCGCTGCTTTCGCGCGGCAGCATATCGATGAGCGCTTCGCCGCAGCACAGGATCATGATTTCCGACTCCGATGGTGACGCGCCCTGCAGGGGCGTCTTTGCAAGCAATAGCGTCTGGCGTGGCGAACCTGCAATCGGCTCAGGGCCGATCCGATCCGGCCCGCATTTCCGCCGTCCTCAGGAAAGCCGCGTGTCGCCAATGAGGAAGCGCTCCGACAGCGGCAGGCTTGCGCCGCCGAGCGCGCGAGCATGTATGCCGACCGTACCCTCTCGAACCAGCGGAACGGTCAGCCCTTCCACATCGACGTTCTGCAGCGAAGTCTTGACCGCTTCGACCAACCGCTTGCGAACAGGCGCCGGCATCCAGCCATCGATGATTGCAGCCTCGAAATCGATCACGGCGGAGGCCGACACGATGGCGTAGGCAAGCGCGTCGGCCGCGGTCGACATCCACAAATCCAGGTCGGGACCAATGTCGCCCCAATCTTCGGGAGAGGTCCACAGATGCGATGCGTCGATGCCCTTGCCGTTGAGCGAGCGTTCAAGGATGGCGATGGAGGCGACATCGATCAGCTGGATGGGACGGCCGTCCGGGCCGGGCACCGGCATCGAACCCAATGCGCCGGCATTGCCGCTGGGGCCGGTATAAAGCCTGCCGTTCAGGACCAGCCCGCCGCCGGCAAACGCACCGATGTAGAAATAGATGAAATCGCGCAGCGGCCCGCTCTGCCCGAACACCAGTTCGGCGCCGCACGCCGATGTCGCGTCGTTTTGCAGATAAACAGGGAATTCGCACTGCTGACCGATCCGCTCGCGAATGTCGAGATGACGCCACTGGTCCATGATCTCGCGAGGCGCTCCGGCCGTCTCGGCCCAGTTCCAAAGCTCAAAGGGCATGGCGATGCCTAGACCGGCGATGCGCTTGTGCTGCTCCTCGTCGAGGCTGGCGCGCAACTCCGCGATGCCGGATTTGACGAACTCGATCGTCTCCTCGGGCGCCGGGAAATGATAGGAATGCTGGAGCATCGCGCGGACATTGCCGAGGAAATCGATCAGCACGAGTTCGGCGCTGCGCCGGCCGATCTTCAGCCCAAGGAAATAGGCGCCTTCGGGATTGAGCGACATCGGAATAGACGGCTGGCCGATCTTTCCACGCACCGGCTCTTCGCGCACGAGCAACCCGTCGTCCTCGAGTTCGCGCATGATCACCGATACGGTCTGCGCGGAAAGCCTGGTCATGCGCGCTATGTCGGATTTGGCCAGGCTGCCGTGGCGGCGAACGAGCGAGAGCACGAGCCGCTCGTTGTGGTCCCTCATTCCGCTTTGGTTCGTGCCATGATGAAACCGGCTCTCCCCCAGTTCGCGCGAACCGTGCCTGAGATCGCCGGATTGCACCTATTCCTCCCGATTGCTCGTCCTTGTCTTTTCCGCAAGAATGACCAGCAATCTTCGGCCTTGTCAATAATAAATAAGAGTGATTTAATTATTGACAAACCAGCTTGGCTGCTGTTTTCTGATACGAGATTGCCGTGGCAACATCGCCTCGACATCTGGAAAGATGCCGGCTTCCGGCATCGGTCGTGTTTTCACTGGGAGGATAACCGTGACCAAAACTGCACTTCTGAAATCCACTGTGTTCGGCGCGGCGGCTGCCGCTCTTCTGACTTTTGCGGCGCCTGCCGCTTCCGCGGCCGATATCAGCGCCTGCCTCATCACCAAGACCGACACCAACCCGTTCTTCGTCAAGATGAAGGAAGGCGCCACCGCCAAGGCGAACGAACTGGGCGTCCAGTTGAAGGCCTACGCCGGCAAGATCGACGGCGACAATGAAAGCCAAGTCGCCGCCATCGAGTCCTGCATCGCCGACGGCGCCAAGGGCATCCTGCTCGTGCCTTCGGATACAAAAGCGATCGTCGATTCGGTCAAGAAGGCCCGCGACGCCGGCATTCTGGTGATCGCGCTCGACACGCCGCTCGAACCAATCGACGCAGCCGACGCTACGTTCGCCACCGACAATTTCAAGGCGGGCGAACTGATCGGCTCCTGGGCGAAGGCCACGCTCGGCGACGCGGCCAAGGATGCCAAGATCGCCTACATGGATCTCACTCCGAGCCAGCCGACCGTCGACGTTCTTCGCGACCAAGGCTTCATGACGGGTTTCGGCATCGACACCAAAGACGTGAACAAGATCGGCGACGAAGACGATCCACGCAACGTCTGCCACGACGTCACCAACGGCAATGAGGAAGGCGGCCGCAAGGCAATGGAGAACTGCCTCCAGAAGGATCCGGGCATCAACGTCGTCTACACGATCAACGAACCGTCGGCGGCAGGCGCCTATGAGGCGTTAAAGTCGGTCGGCATGGAATCGAACGTGCTGATCGTTTCAGTCGATGGCGGCTGCCCCGGCGTGAAGAACGTCGAGGCCGGTGTGATCGGCGCGACCTCGCAGCAGTACCCGCTGCTGATGGCCTCCATGGGCATCGAGGCGATCAAGAAGTTCGCCGATACCGGCGAAAAGCCCGCGCCGACTGAAGGCAAGGATTTCTTCGACACCGGAGTGACGCTGGTCACCGACAAGCCGGCCGAGGGCGTCGAATCCATCGACACCAAGGATGGCCTGGCGAAGTGCTGGGGTTGATTTGATCTCTTGACGTAACGTCAATAGTTTCGGGTGGGGGCGGTCTCCGGACCGCCCTTCGCACAAAGCATTTCGGGAGGAGTACAGCCATGAGCGATGCCACCGCGGCAGGCGGGAAACAACCGCAGGAATTTGAGAAGGTGTTGTCGGGCAGCGATACTTCGGTCGCCAACTTCGAAACGCAATCCAGGACGCCACTCGAGACTGCCCAGCATTTCCTTCACTCTAACCCGGCGGCGGTTCCGCTGATCGTGCTGCTGCTCTCCATTCTCGGCTTCGGGATTGCCGTCGGAGGCAAGTTCTTCTCGGCGTTCACGATGACGCTGATCCTGCAACAGGTTGCCATCGTGGGCATTGTCGGAGCGGCGCAGACGCTGGTGATCCTCACCGCCGGCATCGACCTTTCCGTCGGCGCGATAATGGTCTTGTCGTCCGTCGTGATGGGGCAGTTCACTTTCCGCTATGGCCTTCCCGCGCCGGTAGCGATCCTTTGCGGCTTTGCCGTGGGCGGGCTCTGCGGCTGGCTCAACGGTGCGCTGGTGGCCCACATGAAGCTGCCGCCGTTCATCGTGACGCTCGGCACCTGGCAGATCATTCTCGCAGCCAACTTTCTCTATTCGGCCAACGAGACGATCAGGTCGCAGGACATCGATGCTCAGGCGCCGTTGCTCAAAATATTCGGAGAAACCTTCCGCCTGGGCGGTGCGGTCTTCACCTTTGGCGTTATCGTCATGGTGCTGCTGGTCGCGGTGCTTTGGTATATCCTGAACCACACCGCGTGGGGGCGCCATGTCTATGCTGTGGGCGACGATCCCGAGGCGGCCAAGCTCTCCGGTGTCCGGGTCAAGGGCATGCTGGTGCAAGTTTATGTCCTGTCCGGCCTGATATGCGCGCTTGCCGGCTGGGTGTTGATCGGCCGCCTCGGTTCGGTTTCGCCAACCTCGGGCCAGTTCACAAACATCGAATCCATAACCGCTGTGGTCATTGGCGGCATTTCGCTGTTCGGTGGACGTGGATCGATCCTCGGCATGATCTTCGGTGCGCTGATCGTCGGCGTATTCTCGCTCGGCCTGCGGCTGATCGGCACCGACCCGCAATGGACGTACCTTCTCATCGGTTTGCTCATCATCGTCGCCGTTGCGATCGACCAGTGGATCAGAAAGGTTGCCGGATAATGTCTCAGGAACCCATCCTCACCGCCCGCGGTCTCGTCAAGCGCTACGGCCGCGTCACCGCGCTCGATAATGCCGATTTCGATCTCTATCCGGGAGAAATCCTGGCGGTGATCGGCGACAACGGCGCCGGCAAGTCCTCGCTGATCAAGGCGATCTCCGGCGCAGTCCATCCCGACGAGGGCGAGATCCGCCTGAACGGCGAGGTCATCCATTTCCGGTCGCCGATGGAAGCGCGCGATGCCGGTATCGAGACGGTCTATCAGAACCTCGCTCTGTCGCCGGCGCTCTCGATCGCCGACAACATGTTTCTCGGACGCGAGATCCGCAAGCCCGGCTTTCTCGGCCAGTGGTTCAGGATGCTGGACCGCCCGGCCATGGAAAAGCGCGCCCGGGAGAAGTTGACCGAGCTCGGGTTGATGACCATCCAGAATATCGGCCAAGCCGTCGAAACGCTTTCGGGAGGACAGCGCCAAGGCGTCGCCGTCGCGCGCGCAGCGGCGTTCGGCTCGAAGGTGGTGATCATGGACGAGCCCACAGCGGCGCTAGGTGTAAAGGAATCTCGCCGCGTGCTCGAACTCATCCTGGACGTGAAGCGGCGCGGCCTGCCGATCGTTCTGATCTCGCACAACATGCCGCATGTTTTCGAAGTCGCCGACCGCATCCATATCCACCGGCTTGGCCGCCGGCTGACTGTCATCGATCCGAAGCAGTACTCGATGTCCGACGCCGTGGCCTTCATGACCGGGGCCAAGCCGGCGCCGGAGCAGATGGTGGCGGCCTAGACAAAAGCACGAAAATTGCCTGCGGCGTTTAATCGATTGTGCTTGCCGCGGGATGGGATAGCATGGAAGCGGGAGGAATCTGGGAGCCTGCCGCTATTATAGGTGACCAATTAAATTGCGCTCAAGAGGCGATATGACGCTGAAGACAACCGAACTCCCACGGCTGAATTTGACAAATCCCGATCCCAAAGCACTCGCTGCCGAAATCCTGCAAGCCCTGAAATACAGGGTCGGCAAGGATGCGACGGTCGCAACGCGCGAGGACTGGCTGACCGCCGCAATCAAGGTGGTGCGCGATCGAATTGTCGATCGCTGGCACGAATCCACCAAGGAGGCGTACGAAGCCGGCGCCAAGCGCGTCTACTACCTGTCATTGGAATTTCTGATCGGCCGGCTGATGCGGGATGCGTTTTCCAATCTCGGCGTGATGGACGCAATGCGCGAGGCGCTCGCCACGCTAGGCGTCGACCTGGACGTGATTGCCGCGCTGGAGCCTGACGCTGCGCTCGGCAATGGCGGTCTCGGACGGCTCGCCGCCTGCTTCATGGAAAGCATGGCGACTGTCGGCGTGCCGGCGCATGGCTACGGCATCCGTTACGCCAACGGCATGTTCCGCCAGGAAATCCACGACGGCTGGCAGGTCGAACTGCCCGAAACATGGCTCGATCACGGCAATCCATGGGAGTTCGAACGGCGGGAACGCTCCTTCGAGGTTGGCTTCGGCGGAACGGTCGAATCGGTGACCAGCAAGGACGGACGCCTGGAGCGCCATGTCTGGAAGCCGCACGACCGGTTGCTAGCCGTCGCTTACGACACGCCCGTCGTCGGCTGGCGCGGTAACCGCGTCAATACGCTAAGGCTGTGGTCGGGGATGCCTATCGACCCGATCCTGCTCGACGCCTTCAACGCCGGCGACCACATCGGCGCGCTGCGCGAAAGCAACAAGGCCGATGCGCTGTCGCGCGTGCTCTATCCCGCCGATTCGAGCGAAGCCGGCCAGGAACTGAGGCTGCGGCAGGAATATTTCTTCTCTACCGCCTCGCTGCAGGACATCATCCAACGCCATCTCAGCCAGTATGGCGACCTGCTGACGCTTCCGGACAAGGCGGCGATCCACCTCAACGACACCCATCCCGCGATTGCAGTTACCGAACTGATGCGGCTCCTGATGGATGTGCATCTGCTTGATTTCGACACTGCATGGGACATCAGCAAGCGAACCTTCGCCTACACCAACCACACGCTGCTGCCCGAGGCGCTGGAAAGCTGGGCGGTGCCACTGTTCGAGCGGCTGCTGCCGCGGCACATGCAGATCATCTACGCGATCAATGCCGAGATCCTGCTCGAGGCGCGCGCCTCGGATCAGTTCAACGGCGAGGAGATCAGCCGCATATCGCTGATCCAGGAGAATGGCGAGCGTCGGGTCCGCATGGGCAATCTGGCCTTTGCCGGTTCTCACTCGATCAACGGCGTCTCGGCCCTGCACACCGAACTGATGAAGGAGACGGTGTTTGCCGATCTGCACCGGCTCTATCCCGACCGCATCAACAACAAGACCAACGGCATCACGCCGCGCCGCTGGCTGTTCCAGAGCAATCCGGGGCTGACGACGCTGATCCGCGAGGCGATCGGCGAGCGATTCCTTGATGACATCGACGCGCTGACGGAACTGGACAGGTTTGCCGAAGATGCCTCGTTCCGCGAGCAGTTCGCGTCGGTAAAGCGCGCCAACAAGGAAAGGTTGGCCGCGCTGATCATGGAGCGCCAGGGCATCAGGATCGATCCGTCGGCGCTGTTCGACATCCAGATCAAGCGCATCCATGAATACAAGCGCCAGCTCCTGAACATCATCGAGGCAGTGGCGCTCTATGACCAGATCCGCTCGCATCCCGAACGCGATTGGATGCCGCGCGTAAAATTCTTCGGCGGCAAGGCTGCGCCCAGCTACCACAACGCCAAGCTGATCATCAAACTGGCCAACGACGTCGCCAGGGTGATCAACCGCGACCCGGCGGTGCGAGGGCTGCTGAAAGTGGTGTTCGTACCGAATTACAACGTCAGCACGGCCGAGATCATGGTGCCGGCCGCCGATCTGTCCGAGCAGATTTCGACCGCCGGCATGGAGGCTTCCGGCACCGGCAATATGAAATTCGCGCTGAACGGCGCGCTGACCATCGGCACGCTCGACGGCGCGAATGTCGAGATCAAGGAGTGCGTCGGCGACGAAAATATCTTCATTTTCGGCCTGACCGCCGACGAGGTCGCCGAACGCCGCAGCAACGGCTACACGCCGCGTTCGGCCATCGAGGGCTCGCCGGAGCTTTCGCAGGCGCTTGCGGCGATCTCGTCAGGCGTCTTTTCGCCTGACGACCGCAATCGTTATCGCGATCTGATGGACGGCCTCTACCAGCATGACTGGTTCATGGTCGCGGCAGATTTCGACGCCTATGCCGATGCGCAACGCCAGGTCGACGCCGTGTGGCGCGACAGTCCAGATTGGTACGCCAGGGCAATCCGCAACGTCGCCCGGACGGGATGGTTTTCGTCGGACCGCACCATTCGCCAATATGCCAACGAAATCTGGAACGTCCCGGCATGATGTGATTTGACCGTAGTGCGGAAGCCTTGAGGAGGGGCGCCGACCATGAAGAAGCCGCGTGCGACCGCCGCGACGAAAGAGCTGCCCGGCCTCACCGCGCGCAGCGATGTCGAGGCGATTGTTTCGGGCAGGCATGGCGATCCGTTTTCGGTCCTGGGGGTCCACGAAGCAGGCGGCAGGCTGGTGGCGCGCTGTTTCGTGCCGCACGCCGAATTCGTCACCGCCTTCACGCTTCAGGGAAAGAAGGCAGGCGAGCTTTCGCGCGTCCACGATGCGGGTTTCTTCGAAGGCAAGCTGACGATCCGCAAGCGCCAGCCGCTGAAATATCTGGCGAGGAATGCCGGCGGAGAATGGCAACTGACCGACCCCTATTCGTTCGGGCCGGTCCTCGGGCCCATGGACGATTATTTCATCGCCGAAGGCTCGCATCTCAGGCTTTTCGACAAGCTCGGCGCGCATCTCATTTCGCATGAGGGCGCGTCGGGCGTGCATTTCGCGGTCTGGGCGCCCAATGCACGGCGCGTTTCGGTCGTCGGCGATTTCAACGAATGGGACGGCCGCCGCCATTCCATGCGCCACCGCGTCGATACCGGCATCTGGGAAGTGTTCGTGCCCGACCTCGGCGAGGGCCGGCCCTACAAGTACGAGATCATCGGGCCGAAGGGCGAAAAACTGCCCTTGAAGGCCGATCCGTTCGCTTTCCGCTCCGAACTGCGGCCGGCGACGGCTTCGGTGACCACCGCGCCGCTTCGGCACGAATGGGGCGACGAGGCGCACAAGGCTTTCTGGCAAAACACGAATATCCGCCGCGAGGCGATCTCGATTTATGAGGTGCATGCCGGCTCATGGCAGCGCCATCCGGACGGCTCTTTCCTGTCATGGGACGAACTTGCCGACCGGCTGATCCCCTATGTCGTCGATAGCGGCTTCACCCATATCGAGTTCATGCCGATCACCGAGCATCCCTACGATCCGTCATGGGGCTACCAGACGACCGGACTTTACGCACCGACGGCGAGGTTCGGCGAGCCGGAGGGTTTTGCGCGCTTTGTCGACGGCGCTCATCGTGCGGGCCTGGGCGTCATTCTCGATTGGGTGCCGGCGCATTTCCCGGTCGACGAGCACGGCCTGATCTGGTTCGACGGCACGGCGCTCTACGAACATGCCGATCCGCGCAAGGGGTTTCATCCCGACTGGAACACCGCGATCTACAATTTCGGGCGTCGCGAAGTCGTGTCGTTCCTCGTCAACAACGCGCTGTTCTGGGCCGAGAAATACCATCTCGACGGCCTGCGCGTCGATGCGGTCGCCTCGATGCTCTACCTCGACTATTCGCGCAAGGCGGGGGAGTGGATCCCCAACGAGCTTGGCGGGCGCGAAAACCTCGAAGCGGTGAAGTTTCTGCAAAAGATGAACGTCGCCATCTATGGCGCACATCCCGGCGTTATCACGATTGCCGAAGAGTCCACATCGTGGCCGAAAGTGTCGCAGCCCGTGCATGAAGAAGGGTTAGGCTTCGGCTTCAAGTGGAACATGGGCTTCATGAACGACACGCTGGAATATCTGTCGAAGGAGCCGATCTACCGCAAGCACCACCATGGCGAGATTACCTTCGGGCTGGTCTATGCGTTCAGCGAGAATTTCGTCCTGCCGCTCTCACACGACGAGGTGGTGCATGGCAAAGGCTCATTGCTCACCAAGATGGCCGGCGACGACTGGCAGAAGTTCGCGACGCTGCGCGCCTACTACGCCTTCATGTGGGGCTATCCCGGCAAGAAGCTGCTGTTCATGGGTCAGGAGTTCGCCCAGCGCGACGAATGGAGCGAAGCCAGGCAGCTCGACTGGCATCTGCTCGACCATACGCCTCATCGCGGCATGCGGCAGCTGGTGCGCGATCTCAACTATCTCTACCGCTCGCGTCCGTCGCTGCATGCGCGCGATTGCGAACCGGAGGGCTTTTCCTGGCTCGTAGTGGACGACAGCCAGAACTCTGTGTTTGCCTGGCTGCGCACGGCGCCGGACGGCAATCCGGTTGCCGTCATCTCGAACTTCACGCCGGTGCCGCGCGAAAACTACCGTATTCCGCTGCCAGCTGCGGGGCGGTGGCGCGAGGTCATGAACACCGACGCCGCCGATTATGGTGGGTCGGGCAAGGGAAATGCGGGCGCGGTTGTGGCGGCGGAAAGTGCCGGAGGAGGGATCTACGGCTCCATGCTTCTGCCGCCGCTGGCCACGATCATGCTCGAATGCATGCCGGAATGAGTAGATTTGGGAGGGTAACATGGTGGACATAAAACGGAGCCAACCGCTGGCGCGCGATGCCATGGCCTATGTGCTGGCGGGCGGGCGGGGCAGCCGTCTCAAGGAACTGACCGACCGGCGCGCCAAGCCCGCCGTCTATTTCGGCGGCAAGACACGCATCATCGATTTCGCCCTCTCCAATGCCCTCAATTCCGGCATTCGCCGCCTCGGTGTCGCGACGCAGTACAAGGCGCACTCGCTGATCCGCCATTTGCAGCGTGGCTGGAATTTCTTGCGGCCCGAGCGCAATGAGAGCTTCGATATCCTGCCGGCGAGCCAGCGCGTCTCGGAAACGCAGTGGTATGAGGGAACCGCGGACGCGGTTTACCAGAACATCGACATAATCGAGAGCTACGGCCCGGAATACATGGTGATTCTGGCCGGCGACCACATCTACAAGATGGACTACGAGATGATGTTGCGCCAGCACGTCGAGGCCAATGCCGACGTGACGGTGGGCTGTCTCGAAGTGCCGCGCATGGAAGCGACAGGCTTCGGCGTGATGCATGTCGACAAGAAGGACAACATCATCTCCTTCATCGAAAAGCCCGCCGACCCGCCGGGCATTCCGGACAGGCCCGACTACGCGCTCGCTTCGATGGGCATCTATGTTTTCCGGACGAAGTTCCTGATGGACCAGTTGCGCCGCGACGCCGCCGAGCCGGATTCCAGTCGCGATTTCGGCAAGGACATCATCCCTTACATAGTCAAGCACGGTAAGGCGATCGCGCACCGCTTCGCCAAGTCGTGCGTGCGTTCGACAGCGGAAAATGAGGCTTATTGGCGCGATGTCGGAACGGTCGACGCCTATTGGGAGGCGAATATCGACCTGACCGACATCACGCCGGAACTGGACCTTTACGACCGCGATTGGCCGATCTGGACCTATGCCGAACTGAAGCCGCCGGCAAAATTCGTCCACGACGAGGATGGCAGGCGCGGCGAGGCGATATCGTCGCTGGTCTCCGGCGACTGCATCGTCTCCGGTGCATCGCTGAGACGCAGCCTGATTTTTACGGGGGCGCGCATCAATTCCTATTCGACGCTTGAGGAAGTCGTCATGCTTCCAGACTGCCATGTCGGGCGCAGCGCGACACTGAAGCGGGTCGTCATCGATCATGGGGTGAAAATTCCTGAAGGGCTGGTGGTCGGCGAAGACCCGGTGCTCGACGCCAAGCGCTTCCGCGTTTCGGAGAAGGGGATTTGCCTGATCACGCAGGAGATGATCGACAGGCTGGATGCCTGACGATGCAGGTGCTTGCCGTCACGCCTGAGATATTTCCGCTGATCAAGACCGGCGGGCTAGCCGACGTCGCCGGGGCGTTGCCGGTGGCGTTGGCCGGGCAGGGCGTGACGACGCGAACGCTGATTCCGGGCTACCCGGCGGTGATGAGCGCCTTCAGGAAGAAGAAGGCGCTGTACCAGTATCCCGGCCTGCAGGGCGGCAAGGCCGCGATCCATGCGGCCAGCGTCTCGGGCCTCGATCTCTTCATGCTCGACGCGCCGCATTTGTTCGACCGCGCGGGCGGACCATACGGCGACGCGACCGGGGCCGACTGGCCGGACAATTGGCGGCGGTTTGCTGCCCTGAGCCAGGCCGGCGCGGATATAGCGGGCGGCGCGATTTCCGGCTATGCGCCAGACCTCGTCCATGTCCATGACTGGCAGTCGGCGATGACGCTCGCTTACATGCGTTACGGAATGGCCAACACCGTTCCGTCCGTCATCACAGTTCACAATCTGGCCTTCCAGGGGCAGTTCGCCGCGGCGATATTTCCGGAGTTGGGATTGCCGGCATCGGCCATGGCGCTGGACGGAGTCGAATATTATGGCGGCGTCGGCTTCCTGAAAGCCGGCCTTCAAGCCGCGTCCGCAATCACCACCGTCAGTCCCACCTATGCGCAGGAAATCCGGACGCCGGCTTTCGGAATGGGGCTCGACGGCCTTCTCAATTTGCGCGCAGGCGATCTGCACGGCATCGTCAACGGCATCGACACCGAAATCTGGAATCCGGCGACGGATCCGCACCTTGTGGCGAATTACTCGTTGAAATCGCTCAAGGCGCGCAAGGCCAACCGCAAGGCAGTCGAAGATCGCTTCAATCTCGTTTCCGACGACAGCCCGATCGTCTGTGTCGTCAGCCGGCTGACCTGGCAGAAGGGTATGGACATATTGGCGGCATCGCTCGACGACCTTGTCGCGGCAGGCTCGCGGCTCGCGGTGCTAGGCTCCGGCGATCAGGGTCTGGAAGGTGCGCTGCTGGCTGGCGCGGCGCGGCATCGCGGTCGTGTCGGCGTCGTTGTCGGCTACGACGAGGCCCTGTCGCATATGATGCAGGGCGGCTGCGACGCCATCGTCATACCGTCGCGTTTCGAGCCCTGCGGGCTGACTCAGCTTTACGGGCTGCGCTATGGCTGCGTTCCTATCGTGGCGCGCACCGGCGGGCTGGCCGACACGGTGATCGACGCCAATGAGGCGGCGATTGCGGCCGGGGTGGCGACGGGATTCCAGCTCGCCCCGGAAAGCGCGGCTGCTCTAGGTCATGCGATCCGGCGGGTGATCTCGGCGCATGCCGATCCGATGGTTTGGACGGCGATACAGAAACAGGGCATGAAGGCTGATGTTTCGTGGGATCGCAGCGCCCAAAAATACGTTCAGCTCTACAAATCCTTGATAGCGAAAGGGCAGCCTGCCGAATGACGAGAACAGTCGAAACCAAACCGTTCAGCGACCAGAAGCCGGGCACTTCCGGCTTGCGCAAGAAAGTGCCGGTTTTCCAGCAGGAACATTATGCCGAGAATTTCATCCAGTCGGTTTTCGATTCCCTCGAAGGCTTTCAGGGCCAGACGCTGGTGATCGGCGGTGACGGTCGCTACTTCAACCGCGAGGTCATCCAGACGGCGATTGCCATGGCCGCCGGCAACGGCTTCGGCCGCGTGATCGTCGGGCAGGGCGGCATCCTGTCGACGCCGGCCGCATCGCACATCATCCGCAAATACAAGGCGTTCGGGGGGCTGATCCTGTCGGCCAGCCACAATCCCGGCGGCCCGCACGAGGATTTCGGCATCAAGTACAATGCCGGCAATGGCGGCCCCGCGCCCGAAAAACTGACCGATGCGATTTTCGAACGCTCCAAGACGATTTCGCGCTTCCTGATCGCCGATATCGGCCTGGTCGACCTCGACCGCCTCGGCTTCGTCGATGCGGGCGGCATGGAAGTGGAGGTGGTCGACCCGGTCGCGGATTATGCCGAACTGATGGAAACGCTGTTCGACTTCGACGCCATCCGGACGATGTTCAAGGGTGGTTTCCGCATGGCGTTCGACGCCATGCACGCGGTGACCGGGCCCTACGCCAAGGAGATCCTCGAAAAGCGGCTCGGCGCGCCGGCGGGCACCGCGCGCAATTTCGTGCCGCTGCCGGATTTCGGTGGTCATCACCCCGATCCCAACCTCGTCCATGCAAAGGCGCTGTATGACGAGATGATGGGCGACGACGCTCCCGACTTCGGCGCGGCGTCCGATGGCGACGGGGACCGAAACCTGGTCATAGGCAGGAGCATCTTCATCACGCCGTCGGACTCGCTGGCGATGCTCGCCGCCAACGCGCATCTGGCGCCGGGCTACAAGGCCGGGCTGAAAGGCATCGCCCGCTCCATGCCGACCAGCGGCGCGGCGGACCGCGTCGCCGAAAAGCTCGGCATCGGCATGTACGAAACGCCCACCGGCTGGAAGTTCTTCGGCAATCTGCTCGACGCCGGAATGGCGACGATCTGCGGCGAGGAAAGCGCGGGCACCGGCTCCGACCATGTCCGCGAGAAGGATGGCCTCTGGGCCGTGCTGCTGTGGTTGAACATACTTGCGATGCGCGGCGAGAGCGCCCGCGAGATCGCGACCAAGCACTGGGCGACCTATGGCCGGAACTACTATTCTCGGCACGATTATGAGGAGGTCGAGACAGAAGCCGCCAACCGGCTGATGACGGAACTGCGCGGCCGGCTGGCGGCGCTGCCTGGAACGGCGGTTCGCGGCATGAAGATCGCAGCCGCCGACGATTTTGCCTATCACGATCCGGTTGACGGTTCGGTAAGCAAGAACCAGGGAATCCGCGTCATGTTCGAGGGTGGCTCGCGCGCGGTGTTCCGCCTCTCCGGCACCGGCACCTCCGGCGCGACGCTCAGGCTCTACGTAGAGCGCTACGAGCCCGACCCAGCGCACCATGATCTCGACACGCAGGAGGCGCTCTCAGAGCTGATAGCAGCCGCGGACGACATCGCCGGCATCCGCCGCCATACCGGGCGGGAAAAGCCGAGCGTCATTACGTGATGCGGGTCATGAAGGCCAGTCTCATCGGCATCAGGGCGTCGCTTGAAAGTTCACTGGCCCCGGTGCATCCAATCGCCCGATGAACCCAGCCAAATCTACGCAAAGATCCGGTTTGGGCGGCGTTCCCGTGCAGGACGGAATCCGCTTCTCGGTCTGGTCCGGCGCTGCCGAGCGGCTGTGGGTTTCGATCTTCGACGAAACAGGCGACTGCGAAACCGATCGGCTCGAACTTGTGCCGGAAGGCGACGGTGTTTTCGCGCTTACAGTGCCCGGCCTGAATGCCGGAACGCGCTACGGATTTCGCGCCGACGGTGAGTATGCGCCTGAACGCGGGCTGTGGTTCGATCCGGCAAAGCTGCTGATGGACCCATATGCGCTGGCCATCGACCGGCCGTATGCGTTCGACCAGCGTCTTTCGGCCGGACGCGGCGAGAAGATCGACACGGCGCCATTGATGCCGAAGGCCGTGGTCCTCGAACTGCCGGAGCCGGTCACGCCGAAGCCGCCCTTGTTCAGGCCCGGCGGACTGATCTACGAGGTCGCTGTCCGAGCGTTCACGATGCGCCATCCGGCGGTGCCCGAGGCGCAGCGCGGCACGATCGCTGCGCTCGCTCATCCCGCTATCATCGAGCACCTCTCGAAGCTCGGCGTGTCGGCTGTCGAACTGATGCCGGTGGTTGCCTGGATCGATGAGCGGCATCTGCCGCCGCTCGGTTTGCGCAATGCCTGGGGCTACAATCCGGTGTCGTTCATGGCGCTCGACCCGCGGCTGGCGCCGGGCGGGATCGCGGAGCTGCGGGATACGGTGGCAACGCTGGGCGACGCGGGGATCGGCGTCATTCTCGACCTCGTATTCAACCATACGGGTGAGAGCGACGAACTCGGCCCGACGCTGTCGCTGCGCGGCTTGGACAATCTGGCCTACTATCGCCATGCGCCAGGTGATCCCGGAAAGCTGGTCAATCATACAGGAACCGGCAACACGATCGCCTGCGATCATCCGGCGGCGCGGCAACTGATACTCGATACGCTCAGGCATTTCGTACTGCACGCCGGCGTCGATGGGTTCCGCTTCGATCTGGCGACGGTATTGGGGCGAGGCGATGACGGCTTCGATCCCAACGCGGCGCTTCTTGCTGCGATAAGAAACGATCTCGTCCTGCAGGACAGAATCCTGATAGCCGAGCCTTGGGATATTGGTCCGGGCGGCTATCAGCTCGGCAATTTTCCGGCGCCGTTTCTCGAATGGAACGACAAGTACCGGGACGACATCAGACGGTTCTGGCGCGGGGACCGGGGCATGGCAGGCGCCCTGGCGACCCGGCTTGCCGGTTCGTCCGACGTCTTTGGCGGGGGCAGATCGACGCGCAGCGTGAACTTCATCGCAGCCCATGACGGCATGACGCCGGCCGACATCGTCCGCTACGAGCGCAAGCACAATGAGGAAAACGGCGAGCAGAATCGCGACGGCCACGACGAGAACCTGTCGTGGAACAATGGCGTCGAGGGCGAGACCGACGATCCTGATATCGAGGCGCGGCGGCGGGCCGATGTCCTGGCAATGCTGTCGACGCTGTTTGCATCGCGCGGCGCGATCATGCTGACGGCCGGCGACGAGTTCGGGCGGACGCAATCTGGCAACAACAACGCCTACGCACAAGACAACGCCATCACCTGGCTGGACTGGAGCGGGCGGGACAGGCAGATGGAAGACTACGTGGCGGCGCTGTCGGCGATGCGAAGGAGCGTGCCGGCGCTGCGAGAGTTGGGTTTCCTTACCGGCGAGGCGCATGCCGGTGTCCGCGATGTCGAATGGCTGACCGAAGCCGGGCTGCCGTTCGGCGAGCACGATTGGAAGGATGCCGAACGGCGGCGGCTGGCCATGGTTCTGGGCGGCGGGTCGGGCGGTCGTTTCGCGGCGCTCTTCAACGGCTCGGTGTCGCCTGCCGAATTCGTGCTGCCCGCGCAGGCCGGCTTCCTCTGGAGCAGCCCGCCGGGCCTGCCGGCGGCGGGGAATGGCGGGAACGTGCTGGTTGCGGGTCGGTCGGTGGCATTCGTTCTAGAACGGGAAGAGCCGCGGTAGCGGTTTCGGGCAGGAGCAAAAATGGCAGAAATGGACAAATCGGACTGGTGGCGCGGCGGCGTGATCTATCAGGTCTATCCCCGGTCGTTCCAGGATACGACCGGCGATGGCAGCGGCGATCTTCCCGGCGTCACGCGCCGCGTCGCCTACATCGCCTCGCTCGGCGTCGACGCGATCTGGCTGTCGCCCTTCTTCAAATCGCCCATGGCCGATATGGGTTACGACGTGTCGGATTACTGCGCGGTCGACCCGATGTTCGGCACGCTCGAGGATTTTGACGAACTGATTGCTGAAGCGCATCGCCACGGCCTGAAAGTCATCATCGACCAGGTGCTGTCGCACTCGTCCGACCGGCACCCATGGTTTATCGAGAGCCGCGCCAGCAGGACGAACCGCAAGTCGGACTGGTACGTCTGGGCCGACGCCAAGCCGGACGGCACGGCGCCCAACAACTGGCTGTCGATCTTCGGCGGCCCAGCCTGGGAATGGGATTCGACGCGCAAGCAATACTATCTGCACAATTTCCTGGCGTCGCAGCCCGATCTCAACTTCCATAACCCGGATGTGCAGGATGCCCTCCTGGAAACGGTGCGCTTCTGGCTTGAGCGCGGCGTCGACGGCTTCCGGCTGGACACCGTCAATTTCTATGTCCACGACCGGCAGTTGCGCGATAATCCGCCCTTTCCGCGCGGCAGGTCAAACGACATCTCAGACGCCAATCCGTACGGTTACCAGGACCACCTCTACGACAAGACGCAGCCGGAAAATCTCGATTTCCTCAGGCGGTTCCGCACGTTGCTGGACGAGTACGGCGCCCGCGCGGCGGTCGGCGAGGTGGGCGACGGCGAGCGGTCGCTGCGCACAGTTGCGGCCTATACCGGCGGCGGGGACAAATTGCAGATGTGCTACACGTTTGATCTGCTGAGCCCCGAATTTTCCGCCGTCCATGTCCGCGAGAGCGTCGAAGCCTTCGAGAATGCGGTCGCCGACGGCTGGATCTGCTGGGCGTTCTCGAACCACGACGTGATCCGCCACGTCTCGCGCTGGACGAAACCCGGCGGCGACACCGATGCGATGGCCAGGTTCTCGATCGCGCTGCTTGCCTGCCTGCGGGGATCGATCTGCCTTTACCAGGGCGAGGAGCTTGGTCTGGAGGAGGCAGAGCTTGCCTTCGAGGATCTGCGCGATCCCTACGGCATCCGCTTCTGGCCGGGGTTCAAGGGCAGGGACGGCTGCCGGACGCCGATGGTGTGGAATTCGGGCGAGCCCAATGGCGGATTCACGACGGGCAAGCCCTGGCTGCCGGTTCCCGAAAGCCATCGCGTCCGGGCCGTCGACGTGCAGGAAGAGGACGGCAATTCGGTTCTTGTCCGCTACCGGGACGTGCTGGCCTTCCGCAAGGAGCATCCGGCGCTGAGCATCGGCACGATCGAGATGCTCGACGCCGGGAAGGACGTGCTCGCCTTCGTGCGCGAGGCCGGCAACGAGCGGCTGCTGTGCCTGTTCAATTGTTCCGGCGGCAGCGACGAATGGAATATTCCGGCAGGCTCGGGAGCGGTGATCCCGGCCGGCTTTCCCGGCGCTGAGGCGCCTATCGATGGCTCGCGGATTTCGCTGCCGCCGTTCGCTGTGCTGGTCGCCCGGCTGGAGTAAATTCAACTCAGGGTTCGCTCCAGGCACAGTTTCCTTTGCGTGAACTACGCGCCAGTTGAATTAAGAATTGGCGGTGCTAGTGTCACCAACCAGAACGGCGGCCAACGACCGCCGGATCGCTCGACCAAGCCGGAATGGTTCGGCTTTTGGGCACAAAACGGACGCTCGCCTTGGCTGAGGGGCCACGGCAAATCGGGAGAGACTAAGATGCTGCACAATGTTCTGCGGGCGACGGTGTTCGCCACGAGCCTGCTTGTCGTAAACGGCGTGGTGATCGCGCCGGCGATGTCGGAAGTGATCTACAACCGCGGCAACGACACCGATCCGACCACGCTGGACCACCACAAGACGTCGACCATTGCCGAAGCCAATCTCATGCGCGAGCTCTACGAGGGGCTGGTGGTCTACAATGCCAAGGCCGAGGTCGTCCCGGGCGTTGCCGAAAGCTGGGAAGTGTCCGACGACGGCTTGAAATACACGTTCAAGCTGCGCGAAAACGCCAAATGGTCGAACGGCGATCCGGTAAAAGCCAGCGATTTCGTATTCAGTTTCCAGCGCATCCAGGATCCGGCCGTGGCCGCACCCTATGCGAACATGCATTATGCGATCGCCAACGCCGAATCCGTGAACAAGGGCGAGAAGAAGCCTGAGGAGATGGGCGTCAAGGCGGTCGACGACCGGACGCTCGAGATCACGCTCGCTGCTCCGACGCCCTATTTCCTCGAGCTGCTTACCCATCAGACCGGCTTGCCGGTCCATCAGGCTTCGGTGGAGAAATTCGGCAACGATTTCACCAAACCGGGCAACATGGTGACCAACGGCGCCTACATGCTTGAATCGTTCACCCCGAACGACAAGATCGTCATGAAGAAGAACCCGAACTTCCATGACGCGGCGAATGTGAAGATCGACGTCGTCAACTTCATTCCGTTCGAAGACCGTTCCGCCTGCCTGCGTCGTTTCGAGGCCGGTGAGGTGCTGTCCTGCTCGGACATTCCGGCCGAGCAGATGGACTATATGCGCGAGAAGCTGGGCGAACAGGTCCACATCGCGCCCTATCTCGGCAGCTACTACCTGCCGGTGAAGGTAAAGAAGGAGAAGCTGTCGGATCCGCGCGTGCGCCATGCAATTTCCATGGCCATCGATCGCGACTTCCTCGCCAAGGAAATCTGGCGCGAAACCATGCTGCCCGGCTATTCGATCGTGCCGCCCGGCATCAGCAACTACAACGATCCGGTATTTCTGGAATACAAGGACATGGACATCCTCGATCGCGAGGACAAAGCCAAGGAACTGCTGAAGGAAGCCGGCGTCGAGGAAGGCGAGCTTTCGGTCGAGCTTCGCTACAACACTAGCGAGAACCACAAGAACACCATGACGGCGATCGCCGACATGCTGAAGAATATCGGCATCACCGCCACCCTGTTCGAGATGGAAGGAACCGGCTATTTCGATTACATGAAGCAGGACGGCGACTTCGACATCACCCGCGCCGGCTGGATCGGCGACTACAGCGATCCGCAGAACTTCCTGTTCCTGTTCGAGAGCGACAATCTCGGCTTCAACTATCCGCGCTGGGAAAACGCCGAGTATGACGCGCTGATGGAAAAGGCGGAAACCACCCTCGATCTGGCCGAGCGGTCCAAGATCCTGAGCCAGGCCGAGGCGATCTTCCTGAAGGAAGTTCCGGCCATCCCGATCCTCTACTATTCCTCGCGCGCGCTCGTCTCGAGCAAGCTGAAGGGCTGGGAAGACAATATCCAGGACGTCCACGCGACGCGTTATCTGTCGATCGAAGGCTGACCCGGCGGAGCAGCGTCCATGCGGGAGTTTGCTCCCGCATGGACCTTCTTTTCCCGACGTGCGGCATGGTCGACACCGATAGAAAATCTCCCTTAGGCGCCATGTTGAGCGTCGGAGAGGCACGGCTATCCGCATCGGGAACCCCTCACGATCAAGGGGCGTTACAATTGACGGCCCGCGGAGTTAGCCGATGTTCGCATATGTGCTGAGGCGATTTGCCGGCGCGGTGCCGACGCTTTTCATCATCGTCACGATAGCATTCTTCATGATCCGCCTGGCGCCCGGCGGGCCGTTCGATCTCGAACGTCCGCTCGACCCGCTGATCATGGAAAACCTCAACCGCGCCTATAATCTCGATAAGCCGCTTCTCTACCAATATGGCCATTATCTGTGGAATCTGGCGCAAGGTGACTTGGGGCCGAGCTTTACCCGCCGGGACTTTTCCGTCGTCGACCTGTTCCGCACCGGACTGCCGGTGTCGGTCCTGCTCGGTGGAATGGCTATCTCGCTGGCACTTGTCCTGGGCACGTTCCTTGGAGCGCTGGCCGCGCTCAAGCAAAATACCGCCGTCGACTACGCCGTCGTAGGCACCGCAACATTCGGGATCACGATCCCGCCCTTCGTGGTCGCGCCGATCCTGAGTCTGCTGTTTGGCGTGTGGCTCGGCTGGCTGCCGGCAGGAGGCTGGAGCAGCGGTTCGCTGCGGCACATGATCCTTCCGGTGGCGACGCTCGCATTGCCGCAGATCGCGATAGTGGCCCGCCTCACGCGCGGCGCAACGATCGAGGCGCTGCGATCCGACCATGTCCGCACCGCGCGCGCCTACGGTCTGCCGACTCGCACCGTCGTAGGCGTCCACGCGCTACGTGCCGCCATCCTGCCGGTCGTTTCCTATCTCGGGCCAACCGCCGCCGCGCTGCTGACGGGTTCGGTTGTCGTCGAGACCATTTTCGGCATACCGGGCATCGGCCGCTATTTTGTCCAGGGCGCGCTTGGGCGCGACTACACGCTGGTGATGGGAACGGTCGTCGTCATCGCCGTGTTCGTCGTCGTCTTCAATCTCATCGTCGACATCCTCTACGCATTGCTCGATCCGAGGGTGCGCTATGACTGATCATTCGACCATAGCGGCGCGGGACGTGCTCACCGAGGCCGGCCCAATGATTGCCGGACGGTCCCTGTGGCAGGACGCATGGCGGCGTCTTCGCAAGAACAGGGCGGCGGTGGCCAGCGCGATCGTGCTGTTGTTCCTGGCTCTTGCGGGCATTTTCGGCCCGTTGATTGCGCCTCATCCATACGACCGCATCTACCCGCAATATGTGCGCACGCCGGCCAGCCTCGAGGCTTATCCCAAGGCCGAGCGCATCATTCCCGCATTCGAAAGCGTGGTGAGCCGCGCCCGCGTCGAGACCGGCTCCGCCGAGGTCGAAGGATCGACGGTGCGGATGCCGATTTCGAGCAGCGAGGCGCTCGACCCGCGCATCGTGCGCTATGTCGACCGGTCCGACCTGTTCGAGAATGCCCGCATCGAGGAACTGAGCGCCGACGGACGGAGCGGCGTCATGGTCGCCGACGTTCACCGGCTGCGCTTCCTCTTCGGCACCGATTCCAATGGCCGCGACCTGCTTTCCCGCATTCTGATCGGAATTCGCGTCTCGCTGGCGATCGGCGTGCTCGCGTCGGCGATGGCGCTTCTGTTCGGCGTATCCTACGGCGCGATCGCCGGCTACCTCGGCGGTCGCGTCGACGGCGTAATGATGCGTATCGTCGACATCCTCTACTCGCTGCCGTTCATCTTCTTCGTCATCCTGCTCGTGGTGTTCTTCGGGCGCAATTTCATCCTGATATTCATCGCCATCGGAGCGACGGAGTGGCTGGACATGGCCCGCATCGTGCGCGGCCAGGCGCTGATGCTCAAACGTCAGGAATTCGTGCAGGCGGCAGAGGCGCTAGGCGTCGACAATTCGGGCATTCTGCGGCGTCATATCATTCCCAACACGCTCGGTCCGGTCGTCGTGTTCGTCACGCTGCTGGTGCCCAAAGCGATATTGCTCGAAAGCCTTCTGTCGTTTCTCGGTCTCGGCGTGCAGGAACCGCTGACCAGCCTCGGCCTGCTGATCTCCGACGGTGCAGCCAACATCCAGGGCGCAACCTGGCTGCTGATCTATCCGGCAATCGCGCTGACGGTCATTCTGTTCGCCCTGAATTTCCTCGGCGACGGCCTGCGCGACGCACTCGACCCGAAGGACCGCTGATATGGGGGAGAACAAGACCGACACGATCCTGAGCATTCGCGGCCTGAACGTGAGCTTCGCCACGCATGACGGCGAGGTGCGGGCGGTGAAGAATGTCGATTTCGACGTGCGCCCCGGCGAAACGGTGGCCATTGTCGGCGAGTCCGGTTCAGGCAAGAGCCAGTCCATGATGGCGCTGATGGGGCTCCTTGCCTCGAACGGGCGCGCCACCGGTTCGGCCCGCTACCGCGACCAGGAACTGATCGGCTTGTCCGAGCGCCGCCTCAACAAGGTACGCGGCGAGAAGATCACGATGATCTTCCAGGAGCCGATGACCTCGCTCGATCCGCTCTACAAGATCGGCCGCCAGATCTCCGAGCCGCTGATCCATCATGGAGGGCTCCTTTCGACCGCGCAGGCGCGCCCGCGCGTGCTGGAGCTTTTGAGACTGGTCGGGATACCGGACCCCGAACGGCGTATCGATTCCTACCCGCACGAGCTTTCCGGCGGGCAGCGCCAGCGCGTCATGATCGCCATGGCGTTGGCAAACAATCCCGACATACTGATCGCGGATGAGCCGACCACGGCGCTCGACGTGACGGTGCAGGCGCAGATCCTGGCGCTTCTGGCAGAGCTACAGAGCAGGCTAGGTATGGCGATCGTGTTCATCACCCACGATCTCGGCATTGTCCGCCGTTTCGCCGACCGGGTCTACGTCATGCGCTCCGGCGAGGTGGTCGAGGAGGGCGTCACGGAAGCGCTTTTCTCCGCGCCGAAGCACGCCTACACGAAGATGCTGCTGGAGGCGGAGCCGACCGGCCGCCAGG
>NZ_AHAM01000260.1 GCF_000236565.1 Mesorhizobium alhagi CCNWXJ12-2
GGCACGATGATCGAACTGCCGCGCGCCGCGATCCGCGCCCATGTCATTGCGGAGACTGCCGAGTTCTTCTCCTTTGGGACCAACGACCTGACGCAGACGGCCTTCGGCATCTCACGCGACGACGCCGCTTTGTTCCTGGAAACCTATCGCCAGAAGGGCATGATCGAGCAGGACCCGTTCGTTACGCTGGACATCGAAGGTGTCGGCGAACTGGTGCGCATCGGTGTTGAGAAGGGCAGAGCAACCAAGCCCGACCTCAAACTCGGCATTTGCGGCGAGCATGGCGGCGACCCGGCCTCGATCCACTTCTGCGAGGAGGTCGGCCTCGACTACGTCTCCTGCTCGCCCTACCGCGTACCGATCGCCAGGCTTGCCGCGGCGCAGGCGGCGGTGAAGAAGGGGTGAGGACGAGTTATAACAAATTTGCGAATTTGGTATAACTCCGCTCTTGCTGACAAAACCGCCATTCGTTATAACAAATTCGCAAATTTGTTATAACGGGCTTGAAGCCGTGGTTCGACAACTCGACATCGTCTACACAACCATGATCGCGGAACTGCTTGACCGGACCCTCGATGCGCAGTTCGACGCGGATTTTGACGAAAGCGGACTATTCAGGAAGCGACCGGTAAAGGGGCGCGAATACTGGTATTACAAAGCGTCGGAGCGTGGTGCCCAAACCGCGAAGGACATCTATGTCGGTCCGGCCGATGATCCCGAAATCAACCGGCGCGTCGAAAATTTTGCCCAGATTAAAGATGATTATCAAAAGCGCAGGAAAATTGTTTCCACTCTTACACGCGAGGCCAGGCTTTTCAGTCCCGAACCGCGGGTTGGAAATATAGTCGAGGCATTCTGGAAAGCAGGACTGTTTCGGTTGCGGGCGTGTCTTGTGGGAACAATCGCATACCAGACATATGGAGCCGTACTCGGTTGTAGGCTCGCTGGAGCCGCCATGCAAACCGGCGACATCGATCTGGCCCAATTTCATTCCATTTCGGTCGCGGTCGATGACTCGATACCACCGGTTTTGGACGTCCTGAGGAGCGTGGATGAATCGTTCAAGCCCGCTCCCCATCTGAATGATGCGGCAGGCGCGACAAAGTACGTTGGCGCAAACGGCCTTCGAGTGGATTTCCTGACGCCAAATCGCGGAAGCGACGATCTGGTCGGCAAACCCGCCAAAATGCCATCTCTTGGCGGAGCCGCCGCGGAACCGCTGCGGTTTTTGGACTTCTTGATCTACGAGCCTGTTAGAACCGTAATGCTTCACAAGGGCGGAATTCCTGTCTTGGTCCCTGACCCCTGCAGGTTTGCGGTTCACAAAATGATCGTGGCCGCGCGCCGGTCTGCCGGCAGCCAGAAAGACCTGAAAGATCTCGGGCAGGCCAATCAACTTGCTGAAGCTTTGAAGTTGATTGGCCGTGCCGAGGACTTGAGGGAGATGTTTCAAGTAGCGCGTGATCGGGGCTCTTCCTGGCGGGAAGCCCTCGATGCCTCGCTGGCAAGAATGGAGTTCCTCGGACTCTCGTCAGCGCCGTCGGTTCTGAAGGCCGCCTAAAATACCCTACGTGAGCAACTCACGTAGGGTATTTTACCCCACAGAAACAACTCACGTGGGGTAAAACCCGTGATCCCGTCCTACAGATCCGCTCCAACTGCGCCGGAACTCGGATTGGCTTCGATACGAACCTTGTCTGGATAGAAGGCGCCGTGATTTTTTATCCGGGCCATCTCGTCATAGGGTGCTTCATAGGCCCACATGATGTCCTTGGCCGATTCACCAACGGCGCTGACGTCCCAATAGGATGCGTCGCCCTTGTAAGGGCAATGGGTCGTGGTGCTGGAGGGCTTGAGGAACTCGAAATAGATATCCTTGAAAGGGATGTAGAAAACCGGTGGATAGTCCGCCTCACGCAGCACCAGCGCTTCGTCGGAGGAGGCGATGATGGCGTCCGAAAAAGTCACCGTGACTGCGCCGTCGAAAGGCTCGACCGTAATGCGGTGAGACGGGTTCCGCCGAAATCCGGGAGAAGGATTGGCTGCCTGGTCCATGTCGAAGCTCCTTTCACCGGCCACAACGTCAGGCCACCGAGACCGTTCCCTCAGGCGGCGCGCAGAGCCTCCGTGGAGACCCAAGCCTCCGCCTGGTCCAATCCTGTCTCGAGGCGGTCGAACAATTCGTTCAACTCGGCTTCGCTGATGATCATCGGCGGGCAGATAGCGATGATGTCGCCGAGCGCCCGCAGGATCGCGCCGTTTTCTTCGATCAGCTTTGAAGTCTTTGGCCCAACGCCGTTCCTCGGATCAAAGGAGCGCTTCGAGGACTTGTCGGCCACCAGTTCGGCGGCGCCGACCAGGCCGCAATAGCGCGCTTCGCCCACCAGCGGGTGTTCGCTGATCTTCTTCATCCTCTGCTCGAAGACCGGCATCAGTTTGCGAACGTGGCCGATAATGTCGCGCTCCTGGTAGATTTCGATCGCCTTGACGCCGAGCGCGCAGGAAAGCGGATGACCGCCATAGGTGAAGCCGTGCGCGAAAGTGCCGAGCGTCGCGGAATGGTCGACATAGGCCTGGTAGACATCCTCCGGCACCATCACGGCGCCGAGCGGCGCATAGGCGGAGGTCAACTGTTTGGCCGCCGAAATCGTCTTGGGACGCATGTTCAAGGTTTGCGAGCCCCACCAATTCCCGGTGCGGCCGAAACCCGTGATGACCTCGTCGGCGATCAGCATGATGTCATGCTCGTCGAGCACGGCCTGGATCGCTTCGTAATAGCCTTTCGGCGGAATGACGACGCCGCCGGCGCCCATGACCGGCTCGGCGATCATAGCGGCGATCGTGTCGGGTCCCTCGCGCTCGATCAGGTCGCGTAGCGACTTGGCCATGCGGGCCGTGAATTCCGCCTCGCTCTCGCCTTCGATGCCGAACCGGTAATGGTGCGGGCAATCGGTGTGAAGCACCCGGTCGACTGGCAGGTCCCAGCCATTGTGGTTCGACGGGAGCCCGGTCAGCGACGCCGCCATCACGGTCACGCCGTGATAGGCCTTGATGCGCGAGATGATCTTCTTCTTGTTCGGCCGGCCCATGGCATTGTTCATGTACCAGGCGAGCTTGACCTGCGTGTCGTTGGCCTCCGATCCCGATGAGGTGAAAAACACTTTCGAGATGGGAACCGGCGCTATCTCCTTGAGCTTCTCGGCGAGTTCGATCGCCGGTTCGCTGCTCTTGGCGCCGAAGATGTGGTAGTAGGGCAGGGCGCGCATCTGCTCGATGGCCGCCTCGATCATCTCCTCGTCGCCGAACCCCAGGCCGGCGCACCAGAGGCCCGACATGCCCTCGATATATGCACGGCCCTGGGTGTCATAGACATAGACGCCCTTGCCCCTGCCCATGATGACGGTGCCGGTGGATTTGAGCTGATGGATGGGCGTGTAGGGGTGGACGAGGGATTCAATGTCCCTGGTCTGGAGATTGGTCAGCGGGGGATTCTCAAGCATGGACGGCTCCGGGAGAGAGGCGAAACTGCGTTTCCTCATATCCCGTGCGCGCCTGCGCGAGAACCCCTTGTCGACTGGTCCAGCCGAGCCGTTCAATCAGGCTGCGGTGGCGAAGGCCTGCGCAAGCCCGGCATAGGAGGCTGCGATGCGGGCGACCGGGCTCTCGCTCTTGGACGCTGTTTCGACGCGCAGCCGACCGCCGGCGACAGGCAGTGTCAGAACCAGGAACTGCTGGCTTTTGCCCTCGCCGATGGAGGCGGCGGCGACGTGCTGGCCGTCGTCGTCGTTGCCGAGGCGCATCTTGAACAGCATGGTGCCGTGAACGGCGTCCAGCGCCTGGCGCACCAGATATTCGAACGTTTCGTCAGAAATCGCATCGCCGACCGGCGCGATCTTGAGTGCGGTTTCGGTGCCTGTCTTTTCGAGATTTTCCGCTACAGCTTGCGCGTCCATGCGAGGCCTCACATCATAATCGCCAACAGAGCCCCCTTAACGATGGTTAACGGCCTAAGTGGCCGGATTATGGCGCGGCCTCGCACTGGACAATCGTGCAGTTCCTTCCAACAATGCCGGAAAAACAATGAACAGGGAGGAACGCATGCTTGGACTGATGCAGGAATGGCCGCTGCTCTGCCACAAGATCATTGACCATGCCGGGATACAGCACCCGAACCGCGAGATCGTCTCGCGCTCGGTCGAAGGGCCGATCGTGCGCACAAGCTATGCGGAAGTGCGCAAGCGGGCCCTGCGCGTCGCCCAGCGCCTCGAGCGCGACGGCTTCGGGCTCGGGGACCGCATCGCCACACTTGCCTGGAACACGGCGCGCCACATCGAGGCCTGGTACGGCATCATGGGCATCGGCGCGATCTATCACACGCTGAACCCGCGGCTTTTCCCCGAGCAGATCGCCTGGATCATGAACCACGCCGAGGACAAGGCGCTGTTCGTGGACCTCACCTTCGTGCCCTTGGTCGAGAAGATCGCCGCTTCCGTGCCCTCGCTGAAGAAGGTGATCGTGCTGACCGATGCCGCCCACATGCCGGCGACCACACTGCCGAATGCTGTCGCCTATGAGGACTGGCTGGCAGAGGCCGATGGCGACTTCGCCTGGCGCAGCTTCGACGAGAACACCGCCGCCGGCATGTGCTACACCTCCGGCACCACCGGCGAGCCGAAAGGCGTGCTTTACAGCCACCGCTCCAATGTCCTGCACGCCATGATTGCCTGCATGCCCGACGCCATGGGGATATCGAGCCGCGATGTGATCCTTCCGGTCGTGCCGATGTTCCACGCCAATGCCTGGGGTCTCGCGCAGAGTTCACCGATGATCGGCGCCAAGCTGGTGATGCCCGGCGGCCGCATGGACGGCGCGTCGATCTACGAATTGCTCGACACCGAGAAGGTGACCTTCACGGCCGCCGTGCCGACGGTCTGGCTGATGCTGCTCCAGCATCTGGAAGAGACCGGCAAAAAGCTGCCGCATCTGAAGAAGGTGGTGATTGGCGGTTCGGCGTGTCCACGCGCCATGACCAAGAAATTCCAGGAGGAATACGACGTCCAGGTGTGCCACGCCTGGGGCATGACCGAGATGTCTCCCCTCGGAACGCTTGGCACCATCAAGCCGGAATACGTGCACTTGCACGGCGAAGAACGCCTCACCCTCCAGGAAAAGCAGGGCCATCCGCCGTTCGGCGTTGAGATGAAGGTGACCGACGACGAGAACCGCGAGCACCCTTGGGACGGCAAGACGTTCGGGCGGCTGAAGGTGCGCGGCCCGGCTGTGGCGCGCGCCTATTATGGCGGTGCAGGTCAGGAACAGTTCGACGAGGAGGGCTGGTTCGACACCGGCGACGTCGCGCATATCGACGCCAATGGGTACATGCAGATCACCGACCGCGCCAAGGACGTGATCAAGTCGGGCGGCGAGTGGATTTCGACCATCGATCTGGAAAACCTGGCTGTGGGCCATCAGGATGTCGCCGAGGCGGCGGTGATCGGCGTCAAGCATTCCAAGTGGGGCGAGCGCCCGCTGCTGGTGGTGGTCAGCAAACCCGGCCGGGAGCCGAAAAAATCCGACATTCTGAGCTTCATGGACGGGAAGGTCGCGAAGTGGTGGATGCCTGACGACGTAGCCTTCGTCCAGGAGATACCGCACACTGCGACCGGCAAGATCCAGAAGACGACCCTGCGCGATCAGTTCAGGGATTATCGTTTGCCGACCGAAGCGTGACGCAAAAGCATTTGCGCTGTCCGGGAAAAACGACCTAGGAAAGCGGCTTCTGCCCGGCAGGCGACGGAGATCGATGGCGGCATATCTGGAACAGCGCACGACCCAGGCCGCGGGATGGTCGCGTAGCCTGGCTACGTTTTCGGCCGTGCTGTTCATTACAGCCGGCCTGGCGCATCGCTACGGGCTCATTCCCACGCCTCCCTTCCTGTCGGTGCTGTCGATCGTCGCAGCGCTCGCGGCGGGATCGCTTGCGCTAGCAGCCTATGCGTTCACGCGGTTCTGGTATCACGGCGATCTCGGCGGCCGCGACCTTGTGGTCGGCGGGCTTGTTTCGCTCGCTGTGCTCGCGCCGTTTCTGGTGACGGGATACAGGGCCTTCGTCTATCCGCAACTCAATGATATTTCGACCGACCTTGTCGCCCCGCCGACGCTGGTGGCCGCCGTAATCTCGCGCGGCCTCGACACCAACGAAGTCACCCCGTTTTCCGCTGAGCATCGCAGGCTGCAGACCGAAAACTATCCCGAAGTGACCGGCAGGCGGTACGAAATGCCTTTCGATCGTGCGTCCGAGATCGTCGAAGCGCTGCTTGTGCGTCAGGGCTGGACGGTCGCGACGTCCCGTCCGGCCTTCGTCGGTCAAAGCGAGATGACCATCGAAGCGCTTGCCCACACCCCCTTGCTCGGCTTTCCCGTCGATGTCGCGGTTCGGCTTACCGACGAAGGGACCTCAACCTATGTCGACATGCGTTCGGTTTCTCGCTACGGCCGTCATGACCTAGGCGACAATGCCGCCCGGATAATCGCTTTCCTTGGAGAGCTCGACGCTGAAATGGCCGTACAGGCAGGCGCGGCCCCGGCAGAGTGACTAGGACAAGCGATCAGGCGGGCGCGAAGACGCCGTCGATTGACGGGTCGCCTTCGGTCGCGGCCATGCCGCGCGTTACCAGATCCTCGAGATGCGCCAGAACCGACAGGCCGGCCGCGCCGTGCAGTCTTGGATCGGTGTCCCGGTAGATCGCCTTGACGAGTTCCCCGATGGTGCGGTCGCCCTGGCCGAGGCGCTCCATGATAGCCCGCTCGCGCATCTTACGGTGCGTCTTCAGTCCACGCATGAAGGCGCGGGGCTTCCTGACCGGCCCGCCATGTCCGGGCAGGAAAATCCCGTCGTCGCGCTCCAGCAGCCGGTCCAGCGAGGCCATGTAGTCGGCCATCGCGCCGTCGGGCGGCGCCACGATCGAGGTTGCCCACGCCATCACATGGTCGGCCGAAAACAGAATTCCGGTTCCTTCCAGCGCGAAGACGGCATGGTTGGCGGTGTGGCCGGGCGTCAGGATGGTGCGGATCGCCCAGCCGTCGCCGGCCGTCACCGAATTGTCCTGCAATGTCAGGTCCGGCGCGAAGTCGGTATCGGCGCTGGCGTCCAGCGGGTTGATCTCGCCGATGCGCAGCGGCCGCGCCGGGCGATGCGGTCCCTCCGCGGCGGTGATCGCCCCGGTCTCGCGCGCAAGCCGCGAAGCAAGCGGCGAGTGATCGCGGTGGGTATGGCTGACGAAGATATGGCTGATCGGCCGCCCCGCGATCGCCTTGAGCAAGGCCGAATAATGCGCCTCGTCTTCCGGACCGGGATCGATGATTGCGAGCGTATCGCGGCCGACAATATAGCTGTTTGTGCCGTGGAAGGTGAACGGGCCGGGATTGTTGACCGTCAGGCGCAAGACCCCGGGGGCAAGCTCGATTGCCTTCCCGTAGGCCGGGTCGAATTGCGTGTCGAAGTCCAGAGCCATATCGTTCGACCGAACCTGTGGTGTGAAACCCGTAAAATTGTTTGCCGCTTAGCATGGAAGCCAATATACGGAAACCCGACCGGCGTTCGCTCGGCCTCAACCGAAAATGGGGAAAACCATGGCAACTGCACTTACCGCCCGCCCGCTTGTTTCGCTTGCATTGCCCGAAAGCGGCGCCTGGCGGCTGGTAGGCCAATGCGCCTTGGCGATTGCCGGAACTCTCCTGCTGACGCTTTCAGCCAAGACAAAGGTCGTGCTCGGCCCAGTCGACATGTCGCTGCAGACGCTGGCCGTGTTCATGATCGCGGCCGCATTCGGCATGCGGCTGGCCGTCGCAACGCTGCTTCTCTACATGGCGCAGGGCGCGATGGGCTTGCCGGTGTTCCAGGGCACGCCGGAAAAGGGCATCGGCATCGCCTACATGCTCGGCTCGACTGGCGGCTATCTTGCCGGCTTTGTCGCCATGGCCGCTATCGTCGGCTGGGCTGCCGACCGCGGCTGGGACCGCAATCCGTTCAAGCTGTTCGGCGCGATGCTTACCGCCGAAGTCGTCATGATGGTCATGGGCTTCGCCTGGCTGGCAATGCTGATCGGGGTTGAAAAGTCCTGGCAGTTCGGCGTCGTTCCATTCATCGTTCCCGACCTGATCAAGGTCGCGCTGGGCTCCGCGCTGGTGCCTGCGATCTGGTCGCTGCTGCCCAGGCAACGCTGAGCGAACCAGTCTCGATTTCATTCAGCCGCGGCGATGCCGCGGCTGAATGCGTTCAGGGGGCAGATTTCCACTCCCGACGCTCATTTGACGCCGCCCGGGAATGGCATTCCACTAGCCTCGTACATCGCGCAAGTTCCGGCCGGGGATTGCCGCGAATTTGGTAGCGTTCTGCTTGAGAAGCCGGCCGCTTGTGGGAAAATCACGCGAAACCCAGTATTTCGCCGCCGTGCCGCATCTGGCGGGCGACGTTCACAAGGCGCCCTCATGCTTGCCAAGCTTTCTCATCTCGACCGGTTGGAGGCCGAGGCTATCCATATTTTCCGCGAGGTGGCCGCGACCTTTGCCAAACCGGTGATGCTCTATTCGGTGGGCAAGGATTCGTCGGTGTTGCTGCATCTGGCGATGAAGGCTTTCTATCCGGCCAAGCCGCCGTTTCCCTTCCTTCACGTCGACACGACCTGGAAGTGCCGCGAGATGATCGAGTTTCGCGACTCGATGGCCGAGAAACTGGGCTTCGACCTTCTCGTCCATGTCAACGAAGACGGCGTGCGCGACGGCATCAATCCCTTCGACCACGGCTCGAACACCCACACCCATGTCATGAAGACGGTGGGCCTACGCCAGGCGCTCGACAAATACGGCTTTGACGCGGCCTTTGGCGGCGCCCGCCGCGACGAGGAAAAGTCGCGCGCCAAGGAGCGCATCTTCTCGTTCCGCAATGCGCAGCATGTCTGGGACCCAAAGAACCAGCGCCCGGAGATGTGGAAGATCTACAACACCCGGATTTCGCCCGGTGAATCGATCCGCGTCTTCCCGTTGTCCAACTGGACCGAACTCGACATCTGGCAATACATATTGCGCGAGGACATCCCGATCGTGCCGCTCTATTTCGCCAAGAAGCGGCCGGTGGTCGAGCGGGACGGCATGCTGATCATGCGCGACGACGATCGCATGAAGCTCCAGCCCGGAGAGGTCATCGAAAACCGGCTGGTCCGCTTCAGGACGCTTGGTTGCTATCCCCTGACCGGGGCCATCGATTCCGACGCCGTCGACCTGGAAGGCATCGTCAACGAGATGCTGATCGCCCGAACCTCGGAGCGCCAGGGCCGGCTGATCGATCGGGATGAGGCCGGGTCGATGGAAAAAAAGAAGCGCGAAGGGTATTTCTGAGAATGCGCCATGTAACGGCAGAAAATCTCGTCGCGA
>NZ_AHAM01000259.1 GCF_000236565.1 Mesorhizobium alhagi CCNWXJ12-2
AATGTCGGCCCAGGCTTTCGAGCGCGCCACGGAGAAATCGCCATAGATGCGCCGGACGCTGGCTTCACCGAATTTGGCGATCTCTTCGAAGAGACCATCGGCGATCTTCGCAGAGGCGTTGTCGGCGTCGATCAGGACTGCGAGGTGGGCGGTGGACGCTTTGTTGGACATCGGATTCCTCTTCGCGCAATCCGAACAGGAAACAGGTTGTGTTACAAGCAGGAATGGCTGGGGCGGGAGGGTTCGAACCTCCGAATGGCGGTACCAAAAACCGCTGCCTTACCACTTGGCTACGCCCCAACGACCGGGAGGCCCGAGTCGAGCATGTGCGGCCTTATATGCAAGCCAGTTGAAAAGCACAATCGCGGCAAATTTGCCTTTGTGCATTCAGTTGCAGTTATGCAAAGCAAGCACCGCCATTGCTGCCGGCCGAGGACCAATCAGCCGCGATAGTCGCGGTTCATTCGCCCCATACGGCAAGTTCGTTGCCGGCCGGGTCGGTGAAATGAAACCTGCGGCCGCCCGGGAACGAAAAAATCGGCTTGACGATCTTGCCGCCGGCGTTTTCGACCGCCTCCAGCGTTTGTTCCAAGTTTTCCGAATAGAGCACCGGAAGCGGCTTGCCCGAGGCCTCTGTGCTTTCGGCCTGGAAGCCACCGTCGAGACCTTCGTCGAAAGCGGCGTAGGTCGGCCCATAATCGGTGAAGGACCAGGAAAAGGCGGCGCTGTAAAACGCCTTGACGCTGTCGAGCGTGCCGCCGGTGGCGGACATTTCGAGATAATCAAGCTTGCCGGTCTGTTTCATGGCTGTTCCTCGCGTTCGTGATATGTTCTAGGCTGCGCGAACTCGGAAATCAAGCTCTCTACCCCTTACAATCGCTTAATCGATTGTAAAACCGGCTTGCCGCGTTCGCGCCTTGCCTTTCGCACCGCAGCATTTTAACGCTCTCGCCAGTGCCTTCAAATAGTCACCGGACTGACGAGGAGAGTGCATGACCAAGTGGGTCTATACGTTTGGAGACGGGGCGGCCGAAGGGCGCGCCGGAGACAGGAACCTGCTCGGCGGCAAGGGCGCGAACCTTGCCGAAATGTGCAGTCTGGGCCTGCCTGTGCCCCCCGGCTTCACCATCACCACGGAAGCGTGCAACTGGTTTTATGCCAACGGCCGGACCTATCCGCCCTCGCTTGAAGCCGATGTCCTTGCGGCGCTCGATCATATCGGCGCCTTGACCGGCCGTCGTTTCGGCGACCCCGAAAAGCTGCTTCTCGTCTCGGTCCGCTCGGGCGCCCGCGCGTCGATGCCCGGCATGATGGATACGGTGCTGAACCTTGGACTGAACGACGAGACTGTGGAAGCGCTGGCGACCGATTCAGGCGATGCGCGCTTTGCCTATGACAGCTATCGCCGCTTCATCCAGATGTATTCCAATGTCGTGCTCGACCTCGACCACGAGGTGTTCGAGGAAATCCTCGAGGAAGAAAAGGCGCGGCTCGGCTACGAACTCGACACCGAGCTTTCGGCGATCGAGTGGCAGGGCGTGATCGCTCACTACAAGGCGACGATCGAGGAGGAACTCGGTAAGCCTTTCCCGCAGGATCCGCGCGAACAGCTCTGGGGAGCGATCGGTGCGGTTTTTTCGAGCTGGATGAACCATCGCGCGATCACCTACCGCCGGCTGCACGACATTCCCGAAAGCTGGGGCACCGCGGTCAATGTGCAGGCTATGGTGTTCGGCAATATGGGCGACACCTCGGCAACCGGCGTCGCCTTCACCCGCAATCCCTCTACCGGCGAGAAGATGCTTTACGGCGAATTCCTGGTGAAGGCGCAGGGCGAGGACGTGGTGGCCGGCATCCGCACGCCGCAGAGCATCACCGAAAAGGCGCGCATCGACAGCGGATCGGACAAGCCGTCGCTGCAGAAAGTGATGCCGGAAGCCTTTGCCTCCTTCGTGGAGATTTCCGAGCGGCTCGAAATGCACTACCGCGACATGCAGGATCTCGAATTCACCATCGAGCGCGGCAAGCTGTGGATGCTGCAAACGCGGTCGGGCAAGCGCACAGCCAAGGCTGCGCTGCGCATGGCGGTCGACATGGCAGCCGAAGGGCTGATCAGCAAGGAAGAGGCCGTCGCACGCATCGATCCAGCCTCGCTCGACCAGCTTCTGCATCCGACCATTGATCCAAAGGCGGAGCGAAACGTCATCGCCATCGGCCTGCCGGCTTCACCAGGGGCCGCTACAGGGGAGATCGTGTTCTCCTCGCAGGATGCGGAAGAGGCCAAGGCGCTCGGCAAGAAAGTCATCCTCGTGCGGATCGAGACCAGCCCGGAGGACATCCACGGCATGCACGCCGCCGAAGGCATTTTGACGACGCGCGGCGGCATGACCAGCCACGCGGCGGTGGTGGCCCGTGGCATGGGCAAGCCCTGCGTATCGGGCGCCGGCTCGCTGCGCGTCGACTACAGGGCCGGCACGCTGATGGTGATGGGCGAGACCTTCCGCAAGGGCGACATCATCACCATCGACGGCGGCAGCGGCCAGGTCCTGAAAGGGCCGGTCGCCATGCTGCAGCCGGAACTCTCCGGCGACTTCGCAGCGATCATGGAGTGGGCCGACGCTACGCGGCGCATGAAGGTGCGCACCAATGCCGACACTCCGGCCGATGCCCGCATGGCACGGTCGTTCGGGGCGGAGGGAATAGGTCTCTGCCGGACCGAGCACATGTTCTTCGAGGGCGACCGTATCATCGCGATGCGCGAGATGATCCTGGCTGACACCGAAAAGGACCGCCGCGCCGCGCTCGCAAAACTGTTGCCGATGCAGCGGTCGGACTTCCTCGAACTGTTCGAGATCATGGCTGGTCTGCCGGTGACGATCCGCCTGCTCGATCCGCCGCTGCATGAATTCCTGCCCAAGACGGAAGAGGAGATCGAGCAAGTCGCCTCGGTGATGAATGTTTCGGGCGAAAAACTGCGTCAGCGCACCGAAGCGCTGCACGAACTCAACCCGATGCTCGGACATCGCGGCTGCCGGTTGGCGATTTCCTATCCCGAAATAGCGGAGATGCAGGCGCGCGCGATTTTCGAGGCCGCCGTGGAAGCCGGCAGGAAGACAGGCAATCCCGTGGTTCCCGAAATCATGGTGCCGTTGGTCGGGCTTAAAACGGAACTGGATTTCGTCAAGGCGCGCATCGATGCCGTGGCGAAGAGCGTCATGG
>NZ_AHAM01000258.1 GCF_000236565.1 Mesorhizobium alhagi CCNWXJ12-2
ATCCGGCCAGCCAGGGCCGGCCATGGACCTGGCCATCCTTTCGCTTCACATAGCCGGCGCATCCTCGATCCTCGGCGCGATCAACTTCATCACCACCATCTTCAACATGCGCGCGCCGGGCATGACGCTGCACAAGATGCCGCTGTTCGCCTGGTCGGTGCTGATCACCGCCTTCCTCCTGCTGCTGTCGCTGCCGGTTCTGGCCGGCGCCATCACCATGCTGCTCACCGACCGCAATTTCGGCACCGCGTTCTTCGCGCCCGAAGGCGGCGGCGACCCGATCCTGTTCCAGCACCTGTTCTGGTTCTTCGGTCACCCCGAGGTCTACATCCTGATCCTGCCTGGCTTCGGCATCGTCAGCCACATCGTCTCGACCTTCTCGCGCAAGCCCATCTTCGGCTATCTCGGCATGGCCTACGCCATGGTGGCGATCGGCGCGGTCGGCTTCGTGGTCTGGGCCCACCACATGTACACGACCGGCCTGTCGCTCGACACGCAGCGCTACTTCGTGTTCGCGACCATGGTCATCGCGGTGCCGACCGGCGTGAAGATCTTCTCCTGGATCGCCACGATGTGGGGCGGCTCGATCTCCATGCGTACCCCGATGCTGTGGGCGATCGGCTTCATCTTCCTGTTCACGGTCGGCGGCGTTACCGGCGTGCAGCTCGCCAATGCCGGCCTCGACCGCTCCATGCACGACACCTACTACGTGGTCGCGCACTTCCATTACGTTCTGTCGCTGGGCGCCGTGTTCGCGATCTTCGCGGGCTGGTACTACTGGTTCCCGAAGATGACCGGCTACATGTATTCGCCGTTCATCGCCCGCTCGCACTTCTGGATCACGTTCATCGGCGTGAACCTGGTGTTCTTCCCGCAGCATTTCCTCGGCCTCGCCGGCATGCCGCGCCGCTACATCGACTATCCCGACGCCTTCGCCGGCTGGAACCTTGTGTCGTCCTACGGCTCCTATCTCTCCTTCTTCGGCGTCTTCGTGTTCCTCTACGGCGTCTTCGAGGCCTTCTCGAAGAAGCGCCTCGCCGGGGCAAATCCGTGGGGCGAGGGCGCAACGACGCTGGAATGGCAGCTTTCTTCGCCGCCGCCGTTCCACCAGTGGGAACAACTGCCGCGGATCAAGTAGGCGGCCTATACCGAAACCGCCGGCTCCTGGCGGGCGGTTTGCGGCAAACGGAATGAATGGACTTGAGTGCCAATGGCGCTGGTTGAAGACAACAGACTGGACGACGCCAGCTTCCGGATTTCGGAAGCGACGGCGGCCGACTATGTCGCGCTGTTGAAGCCGCGCGTGATGTCGCTCGTGGTCTTCACGGCCTTTGTCGGCCTGGTCGCGGCGCCGGTGATGCTCAATCCGCTGCTGGCAGTCATTGCGATCCTCGCCATCGCCATCGGCGCCGGCGCCTCTGGCGCCCTCAACATGTGGTATGACGCCGACATCGACGCCGTGATGACGCGCACCGCCAACCGGCCCGTGCCTTCGGGGCGCGTGCGGCCGGGCGAGGCACTGGCCTTCGGCCTCGTCCTTTCCGTACTTTCGGTGCTCACCCTCGGCGTACTGGTAAACTGGCTGTCGGCGGCGCTTCTGGCCTTCACCATCTTCTTCTACGTGGTCGTCTACACGATGTGGCTGAAGCGCTCGACGCCGCAGAACATCGTCATCGGCGGGGCCGCCGGCGCGTTTCCGCCGATGATCGGCTGGGCCGCCGCCACCGGGTCGGTCGGCCTCGAAAGCGTCATCCTGTTCCTCATCATCTTCCTGTGGACGCCGCCGCATTTCTGGGCGCTGGCGCTGTTCAAATGCGAGGATTATGGCCGCGCCGGCATCCCGATGATGCCGAACGTCGCCGGTGAAGCCTCGACCCGCCGCCAGATCTTCGCCTATACGCTGCTGGTCGCGCCCGTCGGCGTCCTGCCCTGGTTGTTCGGCTTCACCTCGGCCGGTTACGGCCTTGTCGCGGCCGCGCTCGGCGCCGGTTTCATCTGGTACGCCTGGAACGTGCTCGCCATGCCCGACGGCGACCGCGCCATGAAGCCCGCCAAGGCTATGTTCGCTTATTCGCTGCTCTATCTCTTCGGCATCTTCGCAGCCTACCTGGCCGACAGCGTGCTCGCGCGCGCCTTGGTCTTGCCGGGAGCCTGAGCCATGAAGGACGACGACTTGGTCACGATGACCGAAAAGCAGAAACGCGCCCGGCGCAGCCGCTCGATCGCGATCGGCGTGGCGCTCGCCGTGCTGGTGGTGCTTTTCTATTTCGCCACCATCGCCAAGTTCGGCCCGGCCATTCTCGACCGGCCGCTGTGAGGATGGCATGAGCGGCACAAAGGAAACAGTCGAGCGGGGAGCGCAGCGGTCCAACAAGGTCGTCGCCGGCGTTTGCCTCGCTTTCTTCGGCGGCATGATCGGCATGTCCTACGCCGCCGTGCCGCTTTACGCGATGTTCTGCCAGATGACCGGCTATGGCGGCACCACGCAGCGCGTCGAGCAATATTCCGACCGCGTTCTCGACCGCGAGATCACCGTGCGCTTCGACGCCAACACATCGAGCGTGCCATGGGATTTCAAGCCCGTCGCGCGGAACGTGACGATGAAGATCGGCGAGACGACGCAGGTCCACTATACCGCGAAGAACCTGTCCGGCCGCGCCACGTCCGGCCGCGCCACCTTCAACGTCACGCCCGAAATGGCCGGCGCCTACTTCAACAAGGTCGAGTGCTTCTGCTTCACCGACACGCCGCTGAAGCCCGGCGAGACGCTGGACATGCCTGTCGTGTTCTACGTCGATCCCGACATCGTCGACGTGCCGGAACTCAGGAACGTCAAGACGATTACGCTGTCCTACACATTCTTCCCCGTCGAAGGGGAAAAGCCGGTGGCCGCTGCGCCGCAGGTTCAGACCGAAACGACAAACGACAATACCGACGGAAAAGCCGGGGGCTGACATGGCAGACGCGCACGCTAAACCGCAACACGACTATCACATCATCGATCCGAGCCCGTGGCCGTTCCTCGGCTCGATCGGCGCGCTGATCATGGCAATCGGCGGCGTCGCCTGGATGCAGTATCTGAAGGGCGGCGATTTCCCGATCTTCGGCGTCAACATCGCCAATCCGTGGCTGTTCTTCATCGGCCTCGCCGTCGTGCTCTACACGATGTTCGGCTGGTGGTCGGACACCATCAAGGAAGCGCATGAGGGCCACCATACGCGGGTCGTCTCGCTGCACCTGCGCTACGGCATGATCATGTTCATCGCCTCCGAGGTGATGTTCTTCGTCGCCTGGTTCTGGGCCTTCTTCGACGCCAGCCTGTTCCCCGGCGAGGCCGCGCAGGTCGCGCGCACTGAATATACCGGCGGCGTGTGGCCGCCGCAGGGCATCGAGGTGCTCGATCCCTTCCACCTGCCGCTCTACAACACAGTGATCCTGCTGCTGTCGGGAACGACGGTGACCTGGGCCCACCACGCGCTCCTGCACGATGACCGCAAGGGCCTTGTCAACGGCCTGATCCTCACGGTGGCGCTCGGCGTTCTGTTCTCGATGGTGCAGGCCTACGAGTACATGCATGCGCCGTTCTCCTTCTCGGATTCGATCTACGGCGCAACCTTCTTCATGGCGACCGGCTTCCACGGCTTCCACGTGCTGGTCGGCACCATCTTCCTGTTGGTCTGCCTGCTGCGCGCGATGCGGGGCGACTTCACGCCGCAGCAGCATTTCGGCTTCGAGGCCGCCGCCTGGTACTGGCACTTCGTCGACGTGGTCTGGCTGTTCCTGTTCGCCTCGATCTATGTCTGGGGCTCGATGGGAGGCACCATCGCCCACGGCCATTGAGTGCATCGACAAGCTTGGGGGGCGGCCGCGGCGACGCGGCCGCCTTCTCTTTTTCGGCGCTAGAGCATGATCCCGAACCGAAGGTCAGCGAAGCAAAAAGTTGCAGACTTTTTCGGATAAGATCATGCGGCAACTAAAAATTAGAGCCCCATTCCGATTCGATCGGAATAGATTGGCTCTAGGGATGATCCGGCCATGCGTCAGCATCTTTCAGCCTTAGCCGCCGTCCTCGCCGCGTTGCTTTGGCGTCGCGGCTAAAGTTAGTCGTTTGGAGCAACATTCTCTTCAGAAATGCGCACTCACGGTCAATTACAGACTGTTACATCAGTTGAAGGCATTTTTAGCAACCATTCGGGGGCGAGACCTTTTTGCGGGCCCCACAGCTCATGAGCATGAGCTAATATAATGGAGAAGTAAAATGCCCAGAAAACTCATAGCCTACTCAGCAATCGCCATGGTTTTCGGACTTGGACTCGCGGGCCCGAGTTTCGCTCAGCCAGAAGGCGTGGCGGGAGCGGCCTCGGAAAGAGCCTCAGGTGCTGCAGGAAAAGCCGCAAAAGGCGTCACCGGCAGGGGCGGAGATTCGGCGGCAAACCAACGAGGCCAGAACCAGAACGTCGGCCGTGGCCAGGTTGCAGGTGACCAACAAGGCCGTCAGGCGGCAGGTCAGGCGAACTTCGGCAATCTCGTGTCGGCGCTGAACAACGTCAGTGCGCAGGTGCAGAATGTCGAAGCTCTTGAGAACGTGAACGTTGTCGACGTGGTGGATGCAAACAATGTCCTGTCGGGGAACAATGTCCAGGCCCTGAACAATGCGCTCAACAGGAACGATGTCGACATCAACGTGCTGCGGGACGCCATCAACAACAATGAGGTCCTGAATAACGCCCTTCAGAATGCCAACATCGCTGTCACCGACGTGGTCGCTGTTGAAGTGCTGAGCGGTGGCGACATCGTCGTCTTCACCCGGTAAATCCGCCGGCTGATCTGCAGACGGTGTAAAGAAAAAGCCGACCTTGCGGCCGGCTGAAATAGACGGGCTGGAGTTTGGGCATGGGGAAGCCCGTCGAGCCAATTCAAGAGCAGAGCGGGCGCTTCGCCGAATGTCGCGCCCGTTCGATCTACCCTGCAGGCCGCGCGGTTCTGCATGCTCGAATGGGTTCTCCAATGGCTCGAAACGACCGCTGCCCAGGATTCTGCGGTCACTCTCCCATCCCCGGGCGTCCCGAACGGGTCGGGAGCTGAAATTCAAACCGGGACACTACCCCTATCCCAGCGAAGCCGACAAGGAAGCTCCGCGCAAGTCCGCCGTCGGCGCCGGCGGCATGATCACGACCCACGGCCAGCGCAACGGCTATGGCTGGTGTGCATGGCTGATCCAGATGTTCGACTGGACAAATGGCTGTATTGCCGTAACGAACGAGGATGGCCGAGATATGGGAAATGGTTCCCAACGGCGCGCCGATCGAGATTAGACGATGAATGACGATAAGGCGATCTGGCCTCCCGTCGAGCCGATCGCGGCCGGCATCAAGGGCCGCTGCCCGCACTGCGGCGAAGGCCGGCTGTTCTCCGGCTTCCTGACGGTTGCGCCGCGCTGCGGCAATTGCGGCCTGGACAATTCTTTCGCCGACGCTGGCGACGGGCCGGCCGTCTTCGTCATCCTCATCATCGGCTTCATCGTCGTCGGGCTGGCGCTGTGGATGGAAGTTTCGGTAAACCCGCCGCTCTGGCTGCACTTCATGCTCTGGATTCCGCTTACGATCGTGCTCAGCCTCGCCGGACTTCGCATCGCCAAGGGCGTCCTGATCACGCTGCAATACCGCAACAAGGCCGCCGAAGGGCGGCTGGAGGGCAGGGAGTGACGCAGCGGGCCGATTCACGCTGGTCGGTAGTTCTGCTGCTGGCGGTTGCTGCCTTCGGCTTCGCCACGCTCGTGTCGCTTGGCGTCTGGCAGGTGCAGCGGCTCCAGTGGAAAGAGGCGCTGATCGCCGACATCGACCAGCGCATCGCTTCCGCGCCGAAACCCCTCGATGAAATCGAACGGCTTGCCCGTGCGGGCGGCGACGTCGATTATTGGCCGGTGGAAATTCGGGGGCAGTTCGTCCATTCCGGGGAAAGTTTCTTCCTGGCCACCCATGGCGGCCGGTCCGGCTGGTATGTTTATACCCCGCTGCAAATGGCCGATCGTCGCTTCGTCTTCGTCAATCGCGGATTTGTTCCCTATGACCGCAAGGACGCTTCAACGCGCGCGGAGGGCCAGGTTCAAGGCGAGACGGCCGTGCAAGGCCTGGCGCGCAGCGCACCGTCGCAAAAGCCGTCGTCGCTCGTGCCCGACAACGACCCCGCCGCCGGCGTATTCCACTGGAAGGATCTGGGGGCGATGGCGAAAAGCGCGGATTTACCGGCCGACGCCGAGGTGCTCCCCTTCTTTGTCGATGCCAACGCCGCGCCCAACCCGGGCGGCCTGCCGGTCGGCGGCGTCACCATCGTCCGCCTGCCCAACAGCCACCTGCAATATGCGGTCACCTGGTTCGGCCTGGCCCTCGCGCTCACCGGCGTGGTTGGAGTGTGGCTTTGGGGGCGGCGAAAGGCGGGGTGACGGCAAGGCAAACGTCTGCGCCGCAGCCAGCGGCATGTTATCCACCACGCAAATGCCGATCTGGTGTGCTACGAGACAACTTGCGCTTACAACTGGAAAATGGATAGTGCGACTATGGCGACAACAGACATACTGCGCAATGCAGACCTGTTTGGAGTTGGCTCCTACACGATACAGGAGGCCGCTCGCCTCCTTCGCACGCCTGCTATCAACATCTCCCGGTGGATGAAAGGTTACAGCTATCGTCGTGGAGGGCAAACATACACAAGCCCGCCGCTCTGGAAGACACAGTGGCCCGCTAATCACGAAGATCAGTTCGAACTCGGCTTTCGTGACCTCATCGAATTGCGTTTTGTAAAAGCCTTCACGGAAGCAGGAGTTGGCCTCCTCGCAATTCGCAATTGCTTGGATTTCGCTCGTGAATTGGTCGAAGACGATCATCCATTCTCGACGCGAAGATTTCGTACCGATGGAAAAACCGTCTTTTTGGAAAGCGCCAGCCAGGCCGCCGATGAAAAGGAAATGCTCGACCTCAAGCGCCGGCAATATGTCTTTGGTCAAGTAATCGAACGAACCTTCAAAGATCTCGACATTGAGGCAGATGCCGTTGCCCGCTGGCGTCCTTTCAATGGCAAGAATTCGATCGTGGTCGATCCACACCGTTCGTTTGGGCAGCCTATCGCTGCCGACTCGGGAGTCCCAACGATCGTTCTCGCGCAAGCTGTCGAGGCCGAAGGAAGTCAGGAGCGGGTCGCACGACTTTTCGAGGTCTCACTGGCGGCCGTGAGGGACGCAATACGCTTCGAAAGCACGCTTGGGACCGCGTGAAGGTCCTGATAGACGAAAACCTCCCTCCTGCGCTGGCAAAGGCGCTGCACGCACTTTTCAACGGAGACCATGAAGTGGTCCACCTGCGTGCCCGTTTCGGTCCGGGTGTCAGCGATCGTGAGTGGATTGAGGAGCTTAGTGCTGAGGGACTATGGATCGTCATCTCGGGCGATCGGCGGATCACCCGCAATCGTGTCGAATACGCGGCATTTCGGAAGTCCCGGCTCGTCGGTTTCTTTTTGTCAAAGGGCCTATACAAAGCTCCGCTCATCAAACAGATGGAGCGCATCTTGGCGCTGTGGGGTGCAATAGAAGCCCAATCCGGACTCGTAGCTGGCGGCGCTATGTTCCTGCTCCCAATGAAGAGCACCAAGCTTGAACAGCTTAAATAAGCCATCCGGTTCGAGAAAGTGACGATGCGCCGCCCTTGACAGGGATGGGTGGCAGACCTCATTTCGACGCCATGCCGAGCACCGGAACACCATGCTGAAGACATCCGTCAAATCGCCGCTGACCATCAGGCTCTGCCAGCCGCGCGGATTTTGCGCGGGCGTCGACCGCGCCATCCAGATCGTGGTCCTGGCGCTGAAGAAATACGGCGCGCCGGTCTACGTCCGCCATGAGATCGTACACAACCGCTATGTCGTCGAGGGCCTGCAGAATCTCGGCGCGGTGTTCATCGAGGAGCTCGACGAGATTCCGCCGGATCACAGGCATTGCCCGGTGGTGTTTTCCGCCCATGGCGTGCCGAAATCGGTGCCGGCCGACGCACAGGCGCGGCAGCTCTTCTATCTCGATGCGACCTGTCCGCTGGTCTCCAAGGTGCACAAGCAGGCAATGCGCCACCAGCGCCTCGGCCGCCACGTGCTCCTGATCGGCCATGCCGGTCACCCGGAGGTGATCGGCACGATGGGTCAGTTGCCGGAAGGCTCGGTGACGCTGATCGAGACCGACGCCGACGTGCAGGGTTTCGTTCCGCGGGACCCCTCGGCCTTGGGCTTCGTCACGCAGACCACGCTGTCGGTCGAGGACACTGCGGGCATCGTCCGGGCGCTGCAGGAGCGTTTTCCGCAGATGATGGCGCCGTCTGCCGAATCGATCTGCTACGCCACCACCAACCGCCAGGAGGCGGTGAAGGAAACCGCGCCCGGCGCCGATCTCTTCCTGATCGTCGGCGCGCCGAACTCCTCCAATTCCCGGCGGCTTGTCGAGGTGGCGGAACGCGCCGGCGCGAAAATGTCGCTTCTCGTGCAGCGCGCCTCCGAAATTCCGTGGGAAGAGATCGGCGAGATATCGACGCTGGGTCTCTCGGCGGGAGCATCGGCGCCGGAGATCATCGTCGACGAGATCATCGACGCCTTCCGCGCCCGCTTCGACGTTTCGGTCGAGCTTGCGGTGACGGCGACCGAAACGGAGAACTTCCCGGTCATGAGCGCCTTGCGTGACGTCGAACTGACGGCGGCGGACATGGCTTTCGTCAACGGGACCGCGTGATGGCGGTCTACACCGACGTTTCCGAGAGCGAGCTTGAAGCGTTCCTGGCGGAATACTCCGTCGGCCGGCTTCTGTCCTACAAGGGCATCGCCGAAGGTTCGGAAAACTCCAACTTTCTGCTCCACACGACGAGCGGCGCCTATATCCTGACGCTCTATGAAAAGCGCGTCGACAAATCGGACCTGCCGTTCTTCCTCGGGCTGATGGAGCACCTGGCGCGGAAGGGCATATCCTGCCCGCTGCCGGTGCACCGGAGCGACGGCAGCGTCACCGGCACGCTCGCCGGCCGCACGGCGGCGCTGATAACCTTCCTCGAGGGCATGTGGATGCGCCGCCCGACCGCCGCCCACTGCCGCGAAGTCGGCAAGGCGCTGGCCGGCATGCATCTTGCCGGAGCGGATTTTCCGCTGTCGCGCCCCAATGCGCTGCAGATCGACGGCTGGCGCAAATTGTGGGACGGCTCGCACGCCCGCGCCGACGAGGTCGAGCCTGGCCTTGCCGCTGAAGTGGATGCGGATTTCGCCGAACTCGGCGAGAAATGGCCAAAGGACCTGCCGGCCGGCGTCATCCATGCCGACCTCTTTCCCGACAATGTGTTCTTCCTCGGCGAGAAACTGTCCGGGCTGATCGACTTCTATTTCGCCTGCAACGATTTTTATGCCTACGACGTGGCGACCTGCCTCAACGCCTGGTGCTTCGAGAAGGATTTTTCCTTCAACCTGACCAAGGGCACGGCGCTGCTGGCCGGCTACCAGTCGGTGCGGCCGTTGACTTCGGCCGAAAAGGAAGCGCTGCCGATCCTGGCACGCGGTTCGGCGCTGCGCTTCATGCTGACCCGGCTCTATGACTGGCTCACTATCCCCGACGGCGCGCTGGTGCAGAAGCGCGACCCCATGGAATATATCCGCCGGCTGCGTTTTCACCGGCGGATCAAATCGCCTTCGGAATACGGACTGAGATGACAAAAAGCGTGGAAGTTTTTACCGACGGAGCCTGCTCGGGCAATCCCGGTCCGGGCGGCTGGGGCGCGATCCTGCGCTTCAACGGCGTCACCAAGGAACTGTCGGGCGGCGAGGCCAATACGACCAACAACCGCATGGAACTGATGGCGGCGATCTCGGCGTTGGGCGCGCTGAAGGAGCCCTGCGCGGTCGACCTCTACACCGACAGCAATTACGTCAAGGACGGCATCTCGGGCTGGATCGACGGCTGGAAGCGCAATGGCTGGAGGACGGCAGCCAAGCAGCCGGTGAAGAATGCCGAGCTATGGCAGGCGCTCGACGAGGCGCGCAAGCGCCACAAGGTTACTTGGCACTGGGTGCGCGGCCATGCCGGCCACCCCGAAAATGAACGTGCCGACGAACTCGCCCGGATGGGCATGGCGCCGTTCAAGCCGAAGAAGAAAAACCCGTTCGCCGAGCCGGCATCCGCGACATCTCCAATCACTCCTCGAAGGGTCGCCAAGCCAACCCGGCGATAGAGCGGGAACGGCTGGTTTTCCGGGCTTTTTTAGCCGGAAACAGTCGTGGCTCGGCGCGCGGAAGGATTTGTGAACAAATTCCGACCCTCAGCGGGGCGGGATAAGCGCCAAGCCGTTCCGATTATTGAATAATTTGGCTGTTGATCCCGGCTGCGATGCGGATTTTGTCCACATCCGAGGGATCGGCTATAGCTGTTCCAAAATCCTTGCAGCGCCGGTGTCCACGGCTCCTGGCTTGCTCTCAAGGTTGAGAACCGTGACCTTGCCGTCTTCGACGATCATCGAGAAGCGCCTTGCGCGCACACCCAGACCGCCGGCGCTCATATCGGCATCGAGGCCGGCCGCGCGGACGAAATCGCCATTGCCGTCGGCCAGAAAAAGCAGCTTGCCTTCCCCGCCGCTGAAGCGCGCCCATGCGCCCATCACAAAAGCGTCGTTGACTGCAACGACCGCGATCGTGTCGACGCCGCGCCCCAGGATTGCGTCGTGGTTTTCAAGATAGCCGGGCAGGTGATCGTTGCTGCAGGTGGGTGTAAACGCGCCGGGAACCCCGAAAAGCACCACCCTCTTGCCGGCGAAGATCTCGTCGGTGGTGATGTTTTTGGCGCCGTCGGCGGTCATGGTCTTGAAGGTCGCCTGCGGCAGCTTTTCACCGATTGAGATGGTCATCGCTCTTCCCTGGTCATGAATATGGAGGCCGGAGCACTACCCGACTATCGCGCCGACGGCAATGTGCCGGCGATCACATGAAGGGTATGCGCCCGCCGACCGCGCCGGCGTCGGTGACAAGCGTGTAGTGCAGCCCGTCGCCTGCGGGCACGCTGTCGGGGCGGGCGAGTATTTCCAGCGAAAACAAGGTCTTCCCTTCCTTTTCCACCCGCTCCGGCGTGCCGAACGCATAGCCATCGGCGCCAGCAAGGAAAAATTCCGCGGAGGCCGGATCGCCGGGGACCTTGGCCTCGACAATGAGTTTCGAGCCTTCCTCGCGGGCGGAACTCACGCCGAACTCCGGCTTTGCCGGCGCGGGCAGGGCGGCGAATGCCGCCTCGACGGCTGCCGTATCCTCCGGATTTTCAGCATCTCGTGCGGGGTCAAGCGTCAGCCTGGTCTGCGCCGGAATGCAGATGGTTTCGCACACCCCGAGAAACACATCGGCCTCGATGAGCGCTGCTTCCGCAGGTGATTTCAGCGTGAAAATAATCGGCAGGGCGACCGGCTCGTCGTAGCCCGCCCATTTGAAGCTGCCGTCATCATGGCGTTCGGGCGCTGGAAAGGCGAATTCGGCCGACGCGATGTTCTCGCTTGCCGAAACGTCGATCTGCGGTGGCACGCCGGCGTCGCCCGGATCGCGCCAATAGGTCTTCCAGCCGGGCAGGAGATCGACCTCCAGCATGCCCTTTAGCCGCCCGGCCTCGTCGGGCTGTCCCGCTGTTATCAGACGGATGCGCCCGCCCTGCGTCTCGAACCAGTCCGACGACGAGGCCAGCGCCGAGGACGGATTTGCTCCCAACAGAAGCGCAAGGAAGGCGAGGGCGATGTTTCGCATGTGGCCGATTTGAGCGCTTGATCAGGCTTTGGCAACTGGCAACCTTGCCACCAGGAGTCATTTTTTTGTGACAGAGCGGCCCAATTCGGCCGCACTTGAGCCTGGACCTATCTTTCAACCGCGCCGGAAACGCGATAGGTTTGCGGTATGGACCTACTGCGGCAGAAAAAAACCGCGGCAAAGCGCGGGTTTCTCGACGACCAGTTCCTGATTGCCATGCCCGGCATGAAGGACGACCGGTTCACGCGCTCGGTGATCTATGTCTGCGCGCACAGCGATGAAGGCGCCATGGGCCTGATCATCAACCAGGCGCAGCAGATGCTGTTTCCCGATCTGCTGGTGCAACTCGGAATTTTGGACGAGCAGGAGGCGATCCGCCTTCCGCCCCCGGCGCGCGACTTCGTCATTCGCAATGGCGGCCCGGTCGATCGCAGCCGCGGTTTCGTGCTGCATACGGGCGACTACAAGGTGGATTCCTCGCTGCCGGTTTCGGGCGACATCTGCCTGACGGCAACGGTCGACATATTGCGCGCCATTTCGCTCGGCCGCGGCCCCCGCCGCGCTCTGATGGCGCTCGGCTATTCCGGCTGGGGTGCGGGGCAACTCGAGCGGGAAATCGCCGACAATGGCTGGCTGACCTGCCCGGCCATTCCCGAATTCCTGTTCGACAGCGATATGGACCGGAAATACGATCGCATCCTGGCGTCGATCGGCGTCGACCTCGCCCATCTCAGCGTGACCGCGGGTCACGCCTGAGCGAGCGGGTACTGCTCTTTCAGCATCTTTAGAACGGCATCGGCTGGGATCGGCGCGCCGAACATGTAGCTCTGCACATATTCGCAGCCCATCTGGCGCAGTTCCAGCGCGTCGCTCTCGTCGGCGACGCCTTCGGCCACCACCGACATGCCGAGCTCATGCCCCATGCTGATCATCGATCTAAGCAGGACGGCCCGCTTGGGCGAGGCATCGTCGATGAAGCTTCTGTCGATCTTGATCGTATCGAATGGGAAGCGTGTCAGATAGGCGAGCGATGAGTAACCGGTGCCGAAATCGTCGAGCGACAGCCCGATGCCGAGCTTCTTCAGCTTCGACAGGACGTGCGCGCTCTGCTCCGGATTGTCCATGATCAGGGATTCGGTCAGTTCGAGCCGGAAGCAGCGCGCCTTCAGATTCGCCCGCGCGATCACCGAGCGCACGTCGCTGACGAGGTCGCGGCGGATGAGCTGCCGGCTGGATAGATTGACCGACACGGAGAGCGGCGCATCGCCGATCTGCTTCTGCCATCCCGCCAGATCATCGGCGGCGCGCTGCATGGCGAACAGGCCGAGCTGGACGATCAGCCCGCAGCTTTCCGCTACGGGAATGAAGTCGGATGGCGGGATCGAGCCGCGGCGCGGATGCTCCCAGCGCAGAAGCGCCTCGAAGCCGGCCACCGACCGGTCCTCCAGGCGCACGATCGGCTGGTAGGCGAGGGTGAATTCGCGGCGCTCGACAGCCCGGTGCAGGTCGGATTCGAGCTGCAGGCGATCAGTGCCGACCGAGCGGAAGGCGGGACGGAACGGCTCGATCCTGTCGCCGCCGAAGCGCTTGGCTTGATGCATCGCAAGCTCGGCGTCCTTGACCATGTCCTCGGCCGAAGCCTGCGCCGACGTCCAGGTGATGAGGCCGATGGACGCGGTGAGCACGATCTCGCGCTTGGCGAAGTTGATCGGAGTGCGGATCGCCTGCTTGATGCTTTCAGCGACGGCGGCGATGCGGGCGGGGTCCTGCTCCGAAAGAAGCATCAGCGCAAACTGGTCTCCGGCAAACCGCGACAGCGAATCCATGGGCTTGAGAAGCCGGTGCAGGCGGCGCGCTATGGTCAGGAGGATGGTGTCGCCAGCCGAAATGCCCAAGCCTTCATTGACCTGCTTGAAGCGGTCTATGTCGATCACGAATACGGTCGGGCGGACCTTCTCTTCCGTCTTGGCGATCGAGATGACCGCCTCTAGCCGGTTCATGAAAAGCTCGCGGTTGGGCAGGCCGGTCAGATTGTCGTGCACGGCGTCGTGCAGCAGGCGTTCTTCGGATTTCTTCTGCTCGGTCACGTCAACCAGCGTGCCGACGCAGCGGATGACCTCGCCGTCGGACCCGACGACGGGTCGGGCGCGGAGCGAAAACCAGTGATAATGGCCGTCGGCGCCGCGCAACCGGAAATTCTGCGCCACGCGTCCGCGCCGGTGCTCCAATACAACGTCGAGCGTGGTGCGGAAGCTGTCGCGATCATCGGCGTGCAGGACCGGCAGCCAGTTGCGGGCAGGGCCGCCGAGGCTGTTCGGTGTCAGGCCGAGCTGGATGCTGACATCGGGCCGCGTCACCACACGGTCGCGCAGCACGTCCCAGTCCCAGACGACATCGCCCGAGCCGGAGACGGCGAGCGCCTGCCGCTCCAGGTCGCTGAACAGACCCTGATGCAGCGCCCCGCCGGCGAAGGCGTGCTGGATGACGGTGAAGCCGATCAGCAGGATGATCAGGATAAGTCCGCCGCCCAGCGCCGGCTGGACGATGTCGTTGTCGAGCATGCCGGTGACGGTCATCCATGAGGCGGTGAGCCAGGTCAGCACCATGACCCAGCTCGGCACCAGCATGATGGCGCGGTCATAGCCTTGGAATCCGAGGAAGACGACGAGACCGAGCCCAGTCAGCGCGGTCGCTGCGAAGGACAGCCGCGCAATTCCCGCCGCCACGGCGGGGTCAATGATCGCCACGCCGGCCATCAGGAGCAGGCCAAAGATCCAGACGAACGCGCCGTAGCTGAAATGTCCATGCCAGCGGTTGAGGTTGAGATAGGCGAACAGGAACACCACGAAAGTCGCGGCCAGGCCGATCTCGGCGCCGGCGCGCCAGATCTGCTCGTTGCCTGGCGAAACCTCGATGACCTTGTTGAGGAAGCCGAAATCGACGCTGATATAGGCCAGCACCGCCCATGATAGCGCCGCCGTCGCCGGAAACATGGAGGTGCCCTTGACCACGAAAAGGATGGTCAGGAACAGCGCCAGGAGCCCGGCGATGCCGATGACGATGCCGCGGAACAGCGTATAGGAATTGACCGTGTCCTTGTAGGCTTCAGGTTCCCACAGGTAGACCTGCGGCAGCTTGGGCGAGGCGAGTTCGGCGATGAACGTCACCACCGCGCCGGGATCGAGCGTGATCTGGAACACGTCGGCGTCGGGGCTGGCCTGCCGGTCTAGCGCGAAACCCTCGCTGGGGGTGATGGCGGCGATGCGGCTGGAGCCGAGATCGGGCCAGAACATGCCCGAATCGACCAGCCGGAAATGCGGCGCGACGATCAGCCTGTCGAGCTGCTGGTCGGTGGTGTTGGCGAGCGCGAACACCGCCCAGTCGCCGGTCGAGCGTTCGTCATTCGCCTCGACTTCGATGCGCCGCACAATGCCGTCAGGCCCGGGCGCTGTCGAAACCTGGAAATTCTCGCCCTGATTCCGATAGATCTCGACCGCGCCGGACAGATCGAGCGCGATGTCGTCGCGCGCGATCTTGATCGGCTCGATCGCCGAAGCGGGAGAGAGGGCGAACAGCACCGCCAATGCCGCAACGGCAAACACCAGCAATGCGCCGCTCCTGAAGAAATTCGCCAAAATCAGCCCTTTGTTCGTCCGCCGAGCTGATCGTCCGCGATCAGGGCGTAGAGGTAATGGTCCTGCCAGATGCCGTTGATCCTGAGATAGGATCGCAAAAGTCCTTCACGCTGGAATCCGGCTTTTTCAAGCACGCGGATCGAGCGCTTGTTATCGGGGATACAGGCCGCCTCGATCCGGTGCAACCTCATCGTTTCGAAGGCGAAGCGAGACACCAGCCTAAGCGCTTCGAGCATGTAGCCCCTGCCGGCGAACTGCTCGCCGATCCAATAGCCGATCTGGCCGGATTGCGCGACGCCATGGCGGATATTGGCGAGCGTAATGCCGCCGACGAGCTTGCCCGAGCCGGTCTCGAAGATGAAGAAGGCGACGGCCGATCCCTGCGCGAAATCCGCCCGGTAACGCCCGAGCCGCTGCCGCCACGCGCCGCGCTCGAGTTCGTCGGCAGGCCAGCGCGGCTCCCAAGGCTCAAGGAAGCGCCGGCTTGCCGCGCGCAAGGCGGACCATTCGCGGTAATCCGCCGCGACCGGCATTCGGAGCACGACGCGCTCGCCTTTCAGCGCCGGATATTCACGGCGGAAAAAGGGAAGCGAAAACATTGCTTGCGCGGAAAGTCAGACCGCGAGTTTGCGGATACCGGGATCGGTTCCGGTAAGCGCCTCGCGGATTGCCTCATAGGGCGCCAGCGTGCCGACCGGCCCAACCGCGGTGACGGTCGGCTTGGTCGAAAACAGCCGCGACGACAGATCGCTCAGCCGCTCGATCGTGAGTGCCGAAAGCCGTTCCATGAGTTCGTCCTTGCCAATCGGCCGACCGAAAAGCAGCATCTGGCGGGCGATTTGCGAGGCGCGGCTGGCAGGACTCTCGGCCGACATGATCAGGCCGGCGCGGTATTGCGCGCGAGCCCGGTCGAGTTCTTCCTGCAGGATCTCGTCGCCGGACTTCTGCAGTTCCGAAATGATCACGGGAACCAGTTCGGCTATGTCGCTCTGGCCAGTGGCGGCATGGATGCCGAAAATGCCTGTGTCAGAAAATCCCCAGTGGAAGGCGTAGACCGAATAGCAGAGGCCGCGTCTTTCGCGCACTTCCTGGAAGAGCCGCGAAGACATGCCGCCGCCGAGGATCATCGACAGCACCTGCGAGGCGTAGAAGTCGCGCACATGGTAGGCGCGGCCTTCGAAGCCGAGCACGATCTGCGCGTCCATGAGGTCGCGCTGCTCGCGAAAATCTCCGCCGACATACTGCGCATATTGCGGCATCACGCTGTCGGACTTCGATCGGAAGGTGCCGAGCCGCTTCTCGACTTCACGCACGAACACGTCGTGCTTGATGTCGCCAGCCGCCACCACGACCATGTCGTCGGCGCCGTATTGCCGCTCCATGAAGGCGTGAAGCTGGGCGGAAGTGAAGGATTTGACGGTTTCCGGAGTGCCGAGGATGGAGCGGCCGATGGTCTGGTGGCGGTAGGCCGTCTCAGTGAAGCGGTCGAACACGACGTCGTCCGGGGTGTCGTGAGCGGCGCCAATCTCCTGCAGGATCACATGCTGCTCGCGCTCTAGCTCGTCCGGATCGAATTCGGAATCCTGGAGGATGTCGGCAAGAAGATCGATGGCGAGAGGTGCGTCGTCCGAGAGCACTCGGGCGTAGAAGGATGTCGTCTCGACGCTGGTGGCGGCATTGATTTCGCCGCCGACATCCTCGATTTGCGAAGCGATCTCGAAGGCGCTTCTCGTGCTGGTCCCCTTGAACGCCATGTGTTCGAGGAGGTGGGCCATTCCATGTTCGTCATCGCGTTCGTTGCGGGCCCCGGATTTGACCCACACGCCCAATGCGACGGACTCGATGCTTGGAAGGGTTTCGGTGGCGACTGTCAGGCCGTTCGACAGACGGCTTACCTCAACACCCATATAGATACTCCCTAACGCGCCGCCCGAGTGAGACGGCCAATGTGATCTTCCACCATTTTCAAGTCGGATGGCAACACCGTGTACTTTTCCTCGCGCTCCATCAGCCCCGAGAGCCATTCCGGCAGCTCGGGCGTGACACCACAGGCTTCCTCGACGGCGGACGGAAACTTTGCCGGATGCGCGGTCCCCAGGACGATCATAGGCACATCGCCTGCCGCATGCAAATTGGCGACATTCATGGCGGTCGCGGTGTGCGGATCGAGCAGATAGCCGCTGCCGGCGAGCGTGGCCCGGATCGTCGCGGCGGCCTCGGCCATCGAGGCACGGCCGGCGTCGAACTCGGCGCGTATCGATGCCAGCGCCGCTTCTTCTATCGTGAAGCCGCCGGACTGTTTCAGACTGCCCATGTAGCGCCGGACCGTAGCCGGATCACGGCCGGACGCTTCGAACAGCAGCCGTTCGAAGTTCGACGAGACCTGGATGTCCATCGACGGCGAGGTGGTCGCGACGACGCCGCCCATCCGGTATTCGCCGGTTTCGAGCGTGCGGGCGAGGATGTCGTTGTCGTTGGTGGCGATCACCAGGCGCTCGATCGGAAGCCCCATGCGCTTTGCGGCATAGCCGGCGAAGATATCGCCGAAATTGCCGGTCGGCACCGTGAAGGAGACCGGCCGGTCCGGTGCGCCGAGCGACAGCGCCGTGGAGAAATAATAGACGATCTGGGCCATGATGCGGGCCCAGTTGATCGAGTTGACGGCCGACAGTGAAACGCGGTCGCGAAAACCGTGATCGTTGAACATGTCTTTGACCAGGTTTTGGCAGTCGTCGAAATTGCCTTCGATGGCGAGCGCATGGACGTTCGCGGCCGTCGACGTCGTCATCTGCCGCTGCTGCACGGGCGAGACGCGCCCATGCGGGAACAGCACGAACATGTCGGTGCGGTCGCGCCCAGCGAAGGCGTCGATGGCCGCACCGCCGGTGTCACCGGAGGTGGCAGCGCCGATCGTGGCGCGCTGGCCGCGCTCGGCAAGTACATGGTCCATCAGCCGCGCCAGAAGCTGCATGGCGATGTCCTTGAAGGCCAGCGTCGGCCCGTGGAAAAGCTCCAGAACGAAGACGTTCGGGCCTGTCTGGACCAACGGGCAGATCGCCTCGTGGCGGAACGTGGCGTAGGCCTCGCGGACGATTTTCGCGAACGTTGCCTCCGGGATTTCGCCGCCGAGGAACGGGGTGAGCAGCCGGATCGCCAGGTCGGGATAGGCAAGGCCGCGCATGGCGCGGATCTCGGCCTGGGTGAACTGCGGCCATTGGTCGGGGACGTAGAGCCCGCCGTCGCGCGCCAGCCCGGCAAGCACGGTGTCCGAAAAGCCGAGTGCGGGCGCTTCCCCGCGGGTGCTGACATAGCGCATCGTCATCCGTCCATTGTGGTGACCGCCAGACGCCGGGCGGCAAGCCTGTGAAAATCCGCGCCCGTCAGTCGCATTTTTGCCGCGCGGTTGCTATAGACGGCCTGCGTTTTGAAGGGGATGTGCGGCATATGGAGTTTCGATTGAACAATAGTCGCTTTATCAAGGGGTTCGCAGTTTTCGGCTTTATCCTTGCCGCCGCCGGTTGCCAATCGGGCGACAGCGGCAACGTTCTGAACGTCGGGGGCGACAATGCGGCCGCGGCCGAGCCGAAAGTGCTCGAAAGCGAATTGCGCGCCTATTGCCCGCCGGTGAAGCTGCGCGAAGGTACCGCCTATTTCAATACCTACGCCAAGGGCGGCCAGGACGATCCGACGAAGGTGCTGTACCAGGCCTCCCTCACGGATGTGACCCGGACCTGCAGCAACAGGGGCGGAACCATGACCATGAATGTAGCGGTCGCCGGCAAGGTCGTCCCGGGCCCAGCCGGCGCGCCGGGCAACGTCACCATGCCGATCCGCGTCGCGGTCGTTCGCGGCGACGAAGTGCTTTACTCGCAACTGCACAAATACCAGGTCGCGGTCGGCGACGCCTCCGCCGCTACGCAGTTCGTGTTCAACGACCAGAACGTCAGCTTCCCGGCCCCGCAGGGAACGGATGTGCAGGTGTTCGCCGGTTATGACGAAGGCCCGCCGAAGAAACAGCAGTAAGCGGCCTTTCGACATTTCTACTCTGGCGGGCATCGACGCAGGTTACGCGTCCGACCATTCCGACAGCGCCAGGAGTACGCTGCGGAAATCCGCCCAGCGGCGGATGACGGTCTCGGCGCCGGCTTCGGTCAGCACATCGGCGTGGCCAGGGTAGCTGTGCGCCGCGCCGGTAAAGCCGATGACGCGCATGCCGGCGGCCTTGGCGCCGGCTATGCCATGGACCGAATCCTCGATGACGAAAGTGTTCGCCGGGTCGGCTTCCATCGAAGCCGCGGCGTGCAGGAATACGTCCGGCGCCGGCTTCGGCTTCATCACTTCCTTGCCGCATGAGGAGAAGACGCTCTCCTTGAAGAGCGGCAAGAGCATCGTCTTCGTCAGCATGATGTCGAGCCGTTCGGGCTTCGAATTGGAACAGATGCAGCGCTTGCCCGAAACCGCGGCGACCGCCTCGCGCGCGCCCTCTACAATACGCACCTCGGCCTGAAGGCGGCGGTCGACCAGTTCCTCCGCGCGGCCGATCAGCGATGCCTGGAACGGGATCTGCGACTGCTCCTCGATGCGCAGCATGATGTCCTTGAAGGTCAGCCCGGCATAGACCTCCGACAGTTCTTCGCCGGAGATTTCGTAACCGGCTTCGGTCAGAAGCTCGGCTTCGACACGCGCGGCGATGACTTCCGAATCGACTAGAACGCCGTCGCAATCGAAAATAACGAGATCAGGCTGGGTCATGGCAATCCGAAAAAATAGGGGGGAATGACGCCGAGGCGATAGCGGCGCGGCAATACACCATCATCGCTGCGACGGCAAATTCCGGACCCGCTTCATTAAATATTTACGCGAAACGGTAACCATAACGGGGTGTAAACAGTAACGCGTATTCCGGGTATCTCAATGTCAGCCGTGCGTTCCCTCGCCGAACTTCGCCCCCAGCCGCAAAAGGCCAACTGGCTCGACACCATCATGAAGGGCGACTGCGTCGCGGCGATGGACCGCCTTCCGGAAAAGTCAGTCGACCTAGTGTTTGCCGACCCGCCCTACAATCTGCAGCTCAACGGCGATCTCCACCGTCCGGACCAGTCGAAGGTCGACGCCGTCGACAATGACTGGGACCAGTTTGACAGCTTCGCCGCCTATGACGCCTTCACCCGCGCCTGGCTGCTTGCGGCGCGTCGCATCCTGAAGCCGAACGGCGCGATCTGGGTGATCGGCTCCTATCACAACATCTTCCGCGTCGGCTCGACGCTGCAGGATCTCGGCTTTTGGATCCTGAACGATGTCGTCTGGCGCAAGACCAACCCGATGCCCAATTTTCGCGGCCGCCGCTTCCAGAACGCGCATGAGACGCTGATCTGGGCCTCGCGCGACCAGAACGCCAAAAGCTACACCTTCAACTATGATGCGATGAAGGCTGCCAATGACGACGTGCAGATGCGCTCGGATTGGCTCTTCCCGATCTGCACCGGGGCTGAAAGGCTGAAGAACGACAATGGCGACAAGCTCCATCCGACGCAGAAGCCGGAGGCGCTGCTGGCCCGCGTGATGCTGGCCTCGACGAAGCCTGGCGACGTGGTGCTCGATCCTTTCTTCGGCTCGGGCACAACCGGCGCGGTGGCGAAGCGCCTAGGCCGCCATTTCGTCGGCATTGAGCGCGAGCAGGACTATATCGACGCCGCCAATGAGCGCATCGCCGCCGTGACGCCGATGGAGGACGCTGATTTGACGGTGCTTTCAGGCAAGCGGGCCGAGCCGCGGGTCGCTTTCGTCAGCCTGATCGACGCCGGCATCATGAAACCGGGCACCGTGCTTTATGACGCGAGAAAGCGCTTCGCCGCGAAAGTTCGGCCGGATGGCACGCTGGCCGCCGGCTCAACGGCAGGCTCTATACATCGGGTGGGAGCCGAATTGCAGGGGCTCGACGCCTGCAATGGCTGGACCTTCTGGCACTACGAGCGCAATGGCGGCCTGACCCAGATCGACGAACTGCGCCGCATTGCCCGCCTCGGCATGGAACGCGCTGGCTAGGGGTGTTGGTATTCAGGTGAGACCGGCCTGACCTGAATCTCAACAACGCTTAGATCTATACCAGTTAACCGATGGGACGGGCTCCAGTCACCGGCTGATCCCGAAGCGCTCGAGGTCCTCCTCGAGCGCTTTGGCGTTCTGGAACAGCACGGCCTGCCAGCCCGCCGCCTTGGCGCCATCGACGTTCTTCTGGCTGTCGTCGATGAAGATCGTGGCCGAAGGGTCTAGGTCGAAAGCGGCGACGTGGTGATCGTAGATGCCGCGATCCGGCTTGAGCATGCCGATCTCGCCCGAGACAGTCACGCCGCGGGGCTTTTCCAGGAAGGGGAACCGCTCCCGCGCCTCGGCGAAGGTATCGGCGGCGAAATTGGTAAGCATGGTGACGTCGCGGCCCTCTTCGATCAGCCGTTCCAGTATCGCGACGCTGTCGTCGTAGGAGTGCGGCACCATCTCGTGCCAGCAGCGGCGGAAATTGCGGATGTTATCGGCGTGGTCCGGATGAGCGTCGATCAGAAGCTGCTCGGCTTCCTCCCAGGTCCGTCCGCGGTCCTGTTCGATGTTCCAGTCGTGCGTGCAGATATTGTCGAAGAACCAGCGGCGCTCTTCCGGGTCCGGAATCAGCCGGCTGAACGGCAGGTCGGGATCGTAGTGGATCAGGACCTTGCCTATGTCGAAGACGATATGACGGATTTCGCTCATGCATGCCTCGCTGGACTGTCGCGCCGCGCCTTGGTCGCGCCGGGTATCGCAGCCTCGATTACCTTTTTCATGACGGTCGGCAAGGCCTCGCCGGAAATTTCGGCAGCCGGCGACCAGCGATGGCCGGCCGGAGCGGCTTTGTCGCCGGCGCTGGCGCGGTAGACATCGAGTTCGAGCGCGAAGTGCGTGAAGACGTGGGCGATGCTGCCGGCGTGCTGCCAGTCGGCGGTGAACGGGGCGGATTCTGAACTGGTGTCGCCGTCCAGACGCGCCGTCCATCCGGTTGTCGGAACCTCGCTCATGCCGCCGAGCAGCCCCTTGTCCGGGCGCGTGCGCAGAAGGATCGCGCCGTCGTTGCGGATGGCGACGAAGGCAGCGCCACGCCGCCGCGGCTTTTCGGCCTTTTCGGCGCGGACCGGCAGCAATTCGGGATCGCCGGAAAGGATAGCTCGGCAATCTTCCCGAACCGGACAGAGCATGCAGCGCGGCCGCCGGGGCGTGCAGATCGTCGCGCCGAGATCCATCATTGCCTGCGCGAAATCGCCCGGCCGATCGGCAGGAACCAGCCCTTCCACCGCTGCCCGGATTTCGGCCTTGGCCTCGGCGAGCGGCGTGCGGATTTCGAACAGCCGCGCCGTGACGCGCTCGACATTGCCGTCGACAACCGTCGCCGGGCGGTTGAATGCGATGGCCGCGATCGCCGCCGCCGTATAGGCGCCGACGCCGGGCAGCTTGCGCAATTCGTCCTCGGTTCCGGGGAAGCCTTCCGGGAGCCCGGCTACGATGTCGGCGCAGGCCTTCAGATTGCGGGCGCGCGAATAGTAGCCTAGCCCGGCCCAGGCCTTCATCACCTCTTCGGTTTCGGCGGCCGCAAGCGCCTTGACGTTCGGCCATTTTTCCAGGAATGCGCGGAAATACGGCTTGACCGCTTCGACGGTCGTCTGCTGCAGCATGATTTCGGAAAGCCAGACGCGGTAGGGATCCGCCCGCCCGCCCGCCGCAAGATCGCGCGGCGCCCTGCGCCAGGGCAGTTCGCGATGATTGGCGTCGTACCAGGCGAGCAGGCGGCTGGCGATGTTGCCTTCTTCGGTTTGCTGGACGCTCTTGCGGGTCATGCCTGCTGGTGCCATTGATCGGATAATTGGCCTATGGTCGTCGGGTCGCGCATTATCTGGAGAACGCATATGGCAGGGAAAAGGCCGAACGGCTATCCTGTTCCGGTCAGCGATCTCGCTTCGGAAATCCTTGACCCGGTGCTGCGCAAGCGGGCCGGCATTTCGGTCGGCCTCGTCCAGTCGTGGGAAGAGATCGCCGGGCCGCGCCTGGCGCAAAACACGCGACCGGAAAAAATCCAGTGGCCGCGGCGCATGCACGAGGACGATCCGTTCGAGCCGGCCGTCCTCGTCATCGCCTGCGAAGGAGCGGCGGCTCTACACCTGCAGCACGAAACCGGCGAGATCATCAGCCGCGTCAACGCCTTTCTCGGCTTCAACGCGATCGGCCGCATCCGCATCATGCAGAAGCCGCTCTCGTCGAAAACGGGCGCTCCCAAGCCTCGCCCTCGGCCATTGACGGCGAGCGAAAAGGCCAAATTGTCGGGCACCGTCGAAAAAATAGAGGATGTCGGGCTTCGCGCTTCGCTCGAACGGCTCGGCGCCACCATAGTCGGGACCAAAAAATAGCGCCTGCAAACTCGCGGTTTCGTGATCGCAGGCCCGGTTTTCCCGATTGGATTGGGGACGGCGATGCCTTATTTCGCGCGAAGTCTCGCTTTCTGGTGCATTCGCATCGCAACATCCCAACAGCAGCCAGGTGATTCGCATGATCCGTTCCATCCCGCGCAGGACCGTCCTCTCTTCGCTGGTCGCGCTTTCGGCTGCTTTTGCGCTGGCAGCGTGCGGCGACAGCGGCGAGGAAAAGGCGGCGGAAGCGGCAAAGCCCGCCGAGCCTGCAGCGCCTGCGCCAGCGGAAACGGCTGCTCCCGCCAAGCCGGCAGTCGCCGCGCCTCCGTCGCAGGGCACAGTCGACATGGCCAAGCTGCTCGAGCCCGGCGCGCTGCCGGAAAAGAGCCTTGGCAAGGAGGATGCGCCGGTCACCATCGTCGAATATGCCTCGATGACCTGCGGCCACTGCGCGCATTTCCATGAGACGACGTTCCCGGCGCTGAAGGAAAAATACATCGACACCGGGAAGGCGCGGTTGATCTTGCGCGAATTCCCGTTCGACCCACGCGCCGAAGCAGGCTTCATGCTGGCGCGCTGCTCCAACGACAACTACTTCGCCATGGTCGATGTGCTGTTCAAGCAGCAGGAAGCCTGGGCGGGCGTAGAAAATGCCAAGGAAGCGCTGCTACAGATCTCCAAACTTGCCGGTTTTTCACAGGAGTCGTTCGAGGCCTGCTTGACGGACCAGAAGCTTCTGGAGGATGTGAGAGCAGTGAGAGCCCGCGGCGAAGCTGATTTCAAGGTCGACTCGACCCCGACCTTCTTCATCAACGGCAACACCTACAAGGGGGCAATGTCGATTGAGGAAATGTCGGCGATCATCGACGGCATGCTCTGATCTTCATGCAGTGCCGGGGCATGACCGCCTCGGCATGACTGCGCGCGCCCGGCCGCGCCGATGAAATTTTCGCGGCTCCGCCTTCTCGGCTTCAAATCCTTCGTCGAACCCGGCGAGTTCGTCATCGAACGCGGCCTGACCGGCGTTGTCGGGCCAAATGGCTGCGGCAAATCCAATCTCGTCGAGGCGTTGCGCTGGGTGATGGGCGAAAGCTCGTACAAGAACATGCGCGCCTCCGGCATGGACGACGTTATCTTCTCGGGTTCCGGTACTCGCCCCGCGCGTAACACCGCCGAAGTGACGCTGTTCCTCGACAATAGCGACCGTACCGCGCCCGCGGCTTTCAACGATGCCGACGAACTGCAGATTTCACGCCGCATCGAGCGCGAGGCAGGCTCGATCTATCGCATCAACGGCAAGGAAGCGCGCGCCAAGGACGTGCAGCTTCTTTTTGCCGACCAGTCGACCGGCGCTCGCTCACCCTCCATGGTCGGCCAGGGCCGTATCGGCGAGCTGATCCAGGCAAAGCCGCAGGCGCGCCGCGCGCTTCTGGAAGAGGCGGCCGGCATTTCCGGCCTGCATACGAGGCGCCATGAGGCGGAGCTTCGGTTGCGCGCGGCCGAGCAGAACCTCGAGCGGCTGGACGACGTCGTCGGCGAATTGAAAAGCCAGATCGACAGCCTGAAGCGGCAGGCGCGCCAAGCCTCGCGCTTCAAGAACCTGTCGGCGGACATTCGCAAGGCCGAGGCGATACTTTTCCACCTGCGCTGGACGCAGGCCAAGGCGCAGGAAGGCGAGGCTCGCTCCGCGCTTGCCGCCGCGACATCGCTGGTCGGCGAGCGCGCTGCCGCGCAGATGAACGCCGCCAAGGAGCAGGCGGTCGGTGCGCACCATCTTCCCGAATTGCGCGAGGCGGAAGCCGCCGCCGCCGCCGTCTTCCAGCGACTGTCGATCGCCAAGGCGCAGATCGAGGAGGAGGCAGGCCGCGTTCGCACGCGCCAGGCCGAACTCGACCGCCGCCTGCAGCAGCTCGACGCCGACATCGCCCGCGAAGAGCAGATGGTGCGCGACAATGCCGATATTCTGGCGCGGCTTTCCACTGAAGAAGCGGGGCTGAACGCCGAGAATGAAGGCGCGGACGAACGGGAGATCGCGACACGGGCGGCTTTCGAGGAAGCCGCCGCGACGCTGGCGCTGAGCGAGAGCGTGCTGTCCAAGCTGACCGCCGAGCGGGCGGAGGCGGCTGCCGCGCGCAACCAGATCGAGCGCGCTTTGCGCGAGACGGCGGAACGCCGCGACCGCTTCTCCCGCCAGCTTGCCGAGATCGACCGCGAGACGGCCGATATAGAGGGCAAGATCGCCGGGCTGGCTGATCCAGCCGAGAAGAAGATCCTGGCCGATGAGGCGCAGGCGGCGCTCGATCGCGCCGAGGGCATTGCAACCACCGCCGAAAAGTCAGTCTCCGAGGCGCGGCTCGCCGAAAACGCCGCCCGCCCGCCGCTGCAGGAGGCGCGGGCCGAACTGGCGCGGATCGAGACCGAGGCGCGTACGCTGGCGAAAATCCTGAATGCCGCGAGCGGCGATCTGTTTCCTGCGGTGCTCGAACAGATCAGCGTCGAGCGCGGCTTCGAGACCGCACTGGGCGCCGCGCTGGGCGAGGATCTCGACGCGGCGCTGGATCGCGCAGCGCCTGTGCACTGGGGGGATATTGAACCGGCGGCCGGCGATCCGACCCTGCCGGAAGGCGTGCAGAGCCTTTCCACAGTCGTGCGCGCACCGCGTCAGCTGGCGCGGCGGCTGGCGCAGATCGGCATCGTGGACCCGGCCGACGGCGCGCGGCTGCAAAGGTTGCTGGAGCCCGGCCAGCGTCTTGTCAGCCGCGAAGGCGCGCTCTGGCGCTGGGACGGACTGACGGCTAGCGCCGACGCACCGACCGCCGCCGCGCAGCGCCTCGCCCAGAAGAACCGCCTTGCCGAACTCGATGCCGAAGCGGTCGCGGCCACGCTGAAGGTGCGCGGCGCCGAGGAAACGCTGGCGCGAGCCGAAAGCGCTGTCCGCCAGAAGACCGAGGCCGAGCGCATGTCGCGGCAGGCATGGCGCGATGCCCAGCACGCGGTCGGCGCGGCGCGCGATACACTGGCGCGTGCCGAGAAGGCCGCCGGCGAACTGTCGAGCCGGCGCGCAGCACTCGCCGAGGCGCGCACGCGCATCGCGGAAAGTTTTATGGAGGCCGAGAATGCGTTCGGCGAGGCGCAGGCTCAGCTCAATGCCGCGCCTGATCTTTCAGAGCTGCAGGCGCGGCTCGACCAGGCGTCTGGTCATGTCGGCCGCGATCGTTCCGCGCTTGCCGACGCCCGCGCGGTCCATGAAGGGTTGAAACGCGAGGCCGAACAGCGCCTGCGCCGGCTCGACGCGATTGCCGCCGAGCGCAAGAGCTGGACGCTGCGCGCCGAAAACGCCGCAAGCCACATCGCCGCGCTCGCCGAGCGGCGCGCCGAGGCCGGCGAGGAGCGGGAAAAGCTCGCGGATGCGCCCGACGAGATCGACCAGCGCCGCCGCGCTTTGCTGACGCAGCTTTCGCAGGCCGAGACGCTGCGCCAAACGGCGAGCGATAGGCTGCAGGAGGCCGAGACGCGCCAGGCCGCGCTCGACAAGGCGGCCACGGCCGCGATCCAGTCCCTCTCCGAGGCGCGCGAGGCGCGCGGCCGCGCAGCAGAGCGTCTGACCGCCGCCGACGACCGCCGCAAGGAAATCGAGGCGCGCATCCAGGAGGCGCTCAACACGCCGCCGCATCTGGTGATCCGCCATACCGGCCTCGAAGCCGACAGCCCGCTGCCTGATATGGCCGAGGTCGAGCGGCAGCTCGACCGGCTGAAGATCGAGCGCGAACGGCTGGGCGCGGTCAATCTGCGTGCCGAGGAGGAGCAGAAGGAACTTTCGGACCGGCTCGAAACGATCGTGTCGGAGCGCGAGGACATCATCGAGGCGATCCGCAAGCTGAGGCAGGCGATCCAGAGCCTCAACCGCGAAGGCCGCGACCGGCTGCTTGCCGCTTTCGACGTGGTCAACGCCCAGTTCCAGAGGCTGTTCTCGCATCTCTTCGGCGGCGGCACGGCGGAATTGCAGCTGATCGAGTCCGACGATCCGCTGGAAGCCGGGCTTGAAATCCTGGCCCGCCCTCCCGGCAAGAAGCCGCAGACGATGACGCTGCTTTCCGGCGGCGAGCAGGCGCTGACCGCCATGGCGCTGATCTTCGCGGTGTTTTTGACCAACCCCGCGCCGATCTGCGTGCTCGACGAAGTCGACGCCCCGCTTGACGACCATAATGTCGAGCGCTTCTGTAATCTGATGGACGAGATGGCGCGCACTACCGAAACGCGCTTCGTCATCATCACGCACAACCCGATCACCATGGCGCGGATGAACCGGCTGTTCGGCGTGACCATGGCCGAGCAGGGCGTCAGCCAGCTTGTGTCGGTGGATCTGCAGACGGCGGAACAGTTGCGCGAGGCGAGCTGAGACAGCCCAGTAGTCCCAATTATTTTTTTGAGCCGCGTTTAGTCGTCGCAGGCTTGATCCGAATGCGTATGGCGCCTCCTTTGGGGCGATCGATCTCAAACGCGTTCGTTTTTTCTACGAGAGCACTCAACTGCCGGAATCCGTATGTGCGCGAGTCAAAATCCGGCGCAACTTTTGCCAGCTGATTTCCGACGGTCCCCAACGGAACCCAGCCGTCTTCGCTTTCTACCTGTGCAAAAGCCCTCTTGATTATCGGCGTGGCTTTGCTCGGTGGCTCGAGTGCTTTGGTGGTTGAATCCTGATCCTGATCGTTCGCCGGCGCGCCAGGGACAAGGTTCTCTGTGAAGATGAAGCGGTGGCAGGCCTGCCGAAGGCTCTCCGGCGTCTTCTGCTCGCCAAACCCATAGACGCTGAGGCCGTGTTCCCGGATGCGGGACGCCAGTCGCGTGAAATCACTGTCGGACGATACGAGGCAAAAGCCATCGAAGCGGCCAGTGTGAAGAAGGTCCATCGCATCGATCACCAAGGTGATGTCTGAAGCGTTTTTGCCGGTCGTGTAGGC
>NZ_AHAM01000257.1 GCF_000236565.1 Mesorhizobium alhagi CCNWXJ12-2
GCAGGCGTCGTGATGATCGCGCTCGGGCTGCGCCTGCTTTTCGCCGGAGAGGCGCGCCCGGCATTGCGCTGAGGCGGGAAGTTCCTAACTGAATACCAAGCCCATGACAGCAGGTGGCGTCATCCGAATAGACTTCACAGCGGGGCGTCGGTAGAAACTTGTCGAAAGCATATCCCGGAAGGCGCCAATCGTAATGGCTACTGAACACATTCGGCGCAGACTTGCGGCGATCCTGGCAGCCGACGTGGTTGGCTACAGCCGGCTGATGGAGCGCGACGAGACGGCCACGCACACGGCGCTCACGGCGCGGTGGAAGGAGGTTCTGGAGCCGCTCGTCAAGCAGCATCAGGGCCGCGTCTTCAAACGGACCGGCGACGGCGTGTTCGTCGAGTTCGGCAGCGCCGTCAACGCCGTGGAATGCGCGGCTGCGTTGCAAGGCGCGATGAAGGCGGCAAATGAGGATATGCCGGAAGACCGGGCGATCGTGCTTCGCGTCGGCGTCAATCTCGGCGACATCATGGTCGAGGACAGCGACCTCTTCGGCGACGGCGTCAACATCGCCGCGCGCCTGGAGATGCTTGCCGATCCCGGCGGTGTGGCGATTTCGGACAGCGTCTACCAGCACGTGCACGGCCGCGTCGGCATCGATTTCGTCGATAGCGGCCTTCACGAGGTCAAGAACATCGAGCGCCCGGTGCATATCTGGACGTGGTCGCCGAACGGCCGGACCAAGGCGGCTGCCAGGATTATCGTTGAGGCTCCGCCGCCGCTTCCTGCAAGGCCCTCTATCGCCGTCCTGCCGTTCGACAACATGTCGGGCGACCCGGAGCAGGGTTATTTCGCCGACGGCATAACCGAAGACATCATCACCGACCTGTCCAAAGTCTCGGGCCTGTTCGTGATCGCACGAAATTCTTCCTTCGCCTACAAGGGCATGGCGCCGGATATCCGCAAGGTGAGCCGCGAACTCGGCGTTCGCTACGTGCTGGAAGGCAGCGTGCGCAGGGCCGCCAATCGCATCCGGATCAATGCCCAGATGATCGACGGCACGACCGGCGGCCATCTGTGGGCCGAGCGCTACGATCGCGGCATCGAGGACATATTCGCGGTCCAGGACGAGGTCACCCGCACCATAGTCAGCGCTCTCAAGGTGAAGCTGACACCCAGCGAGGAGGCACGGCGAGAGGGCCGCGCCAAGGTCGATCCCGAGGCTTACGACCTGCTTGTCCGCTCCCGTCAGACCATGTTGCAGCTCAACGCCCAGGCGTCCCGGGAATCGCGCGGCATGCTGGAGCGCGTCATCGCGCTCGATCCGAACCTGGCGGCCGCCTATGCCCGGCTTTCGATCATCACTTTTGCCGAATACGTCAACCGGTGGAACGACGCCACGCCGGAAAATCTCACTCGGGCGATGGAACTGGCGAGGAAGGCAATCGAGCTCGACGATACCGAGGCGCAGGCCCACATCTCGCTGGCAATTGCCCTTACCTGGGCGCGGCGCCTGGACGAAGCCGAACGCTCCGCGGAGCGGGCGGTCGCGCTCGACTCCAACTCGGCCGACGCCTTTACGTCGCTTGGCAACATTAGGGATTTCCAGGGCCGGCACGAAGACGCCGTGGCGCTTTATACACGCGCCCACCGGCTCGACCCGCAATTCGACATGTCGCTGCATTTCCTCGGGCGGGCGCTGTTGACGCTCGGGCGCTTCGACGAGGCGGAGATCGCTTTCAAGAGGCGGCTGACGCTCTCCCCGCGCTCGGATATGACGCGCTTCTATCTCGCCTGCCTCTACGGTCGCACCGGGCGCCATGAGGAGGCGCGGCGCTACTGGCAGGAGACGCTGGAGGTCAACCCGAACTTCTCCGTCGGCCATCTGAAGCAGGTCCTGCCCTACCGCGATCCCGATACGCTGGATAGGCTGGTCGAGGGACTGCGCGAGGCTGGGATCTCCGTCTGAATCCCACCAACCCTTGCTGGCTTGGGACGCCTATGCGATAGGGCTGTCCGAATAAAAATCGCGGAGACAGTCACATGGCGGGTGGACAGGGCCTCATGGCCGGCAAGCGCGGCCTCATCCTGGGCGTGGCCAACAACCGGTCGATCGCCTGGGGCATAGCCAAAGCCTGCGCCGACCAGGGCGCCGAACTGGCGCTGACCTATCAGGGCGACGCCTTCAAGAAGCGGGTCGAGCCGCTGGCCGAAGAGCTCGGCGCGCATGTCGTCGGCCATTGCGACGTGACCGACGCGGCAAGCCTCGACGCGGTCTTCGACAACGTCGCCAAACTCTGGGGCAAACTCGATTTCGTCGTCCACGCCATCGCCTTCTCCGACAAGGAGGAACTCGACGGGCGTTATGTCGAGACCACGCGCGCCAATTTCCTGCGCACCATGGATATCTCCGTCTATTCCTTCACCGACGTCGCCAAGCGCTCCGAGGCGCTGATGACCGACGGCGGGTCGCTTTTGACGCTGACCTATTACGGCGCCGAGAAGGTCATGCCGCATTACAACGTCATGGGCGTCGCCAAGGCGGCGCTGGAGGCGAGCGTGCGCTATCTCGCCGTCGATCTCGGCGGCAAGAACATCCGCGTCAACGCCATCTCGGCCGGGCCGATCAAGACGCTGGCCGCCTCCGGCATCGGCGACTTCCGCTATATTCTGCGCTGGAACGAATACAATTCGCCGCTGAAGCGCACGGTCACGCCGGAGGAAGTCGGCGATGCCGGGCTGTATTTCCTGTCCGACCTGTCGCGCGCCGTAACCGGCGAGATCCATCACGTCGATTCGGGCTATCATGTCGTCGGCATGAAGGCCGTCGATGCGCCGGACATCTCCACCGTCAAGGAGTGACGGCCGGTCCGTCGATCCACGCTATCCCGAAGTCACATCCCAGGTAGCCCCACCGCGATGTTCCCGCTTGTCTATTTCGTACGCCACGGCCAGACGGACTGGAACATGGAGGGACGGCTGCAGGGCCAGGCCGACACCGACATCACCGAGCTCGGCCGCCGCCAGGCCGACCGCAACGGCCGCAAGCTCGCCGAACTGATCGGCAGGGCGGAAGGGTTCGACTTCGTCGCCAGCCCGATGCGCCGCACCCGCGAGACCATGGAGCGCGTCCGCACCGCCATGGGCCTTCCGCCGAAGGATTACCGCACCGATCCGCGGCTGGTCGAAGTGCATTTCGGCGATTGGCAGGGACACACATTCGTCGAGCTCGAGTCGCGGCAGCCCGGATCGACCATGGCCCGGTCGAAGGACAAATGGAATTTCGTACCGCCCGGTGCGGAGGGTGAAAGCTACCAGATGCTGCTGGAGCGCGTGCGGCCCTGGTTCGAGGCGCTGGAGCGCCCGACGGTCTGCGTGGCGCATGGCGGGGTCATGCGAACGGTTTTCAGGATGGTCGCGGATACGCCGGAACGGCAGGCCGCGAGGCTCGACGTGCCGCAGGATAAGGTACTGAGGCTGTCGGACGGACGTCTCGACTGGCTTTGAAGGCTATTCGAACAGTTCCATGTCGGTGATGAGATTCTCGCCGCTGACCTCGTCATAGGCGAGCAGAACGTCCATACCTTCCTTGAGCGCCGCGACGTCGAATTCGCCCGGCAGCTTGTAGGACTTTCCGTCGTCCAGCGTGATCGTCAGCTTTTCGGTGTCGATGGCCTGGATCGTGCCTTCGGCCTCGGCGGCGAAGGCGGCGATCGACATCATCAGGGAGGCGGCAAAAAAGCCAATCAGGATGCGCATTCTCGTCCTCGTTTTTCTTGCGCTTCGCATCTTCAGCGCGCGAAGGCGGGGGCGGGTTTGAAAAGAGCAGCATCAATGAGAATATGTCAAAACTAAAACCGCTCCGATCACGGTTTGACCACCGCAAAAAACGTAGCTGGAGCACAAGGTGCTCCAGCATTTCTGCTTGCGATGATCCTGTCCGAAAAATGATTCCACTTTTCGGGGTCATGCGTTAGAACGCAGGCGTGAAAACCGGCCCGCCGCCGGCGAGGCTATTTTGCGATGTCGCACAACACTTTCGGCTATCTTTTTCGCGTCACCACTTGGGGTGAGAGCCACGGCCCGGCCCTCGGCTGCGTCGTCGACGGCTGCCCGCCCGGCATCCGCTTCACGCTGGCCGACATCCAGGGCGAACTGGACAGGCGCAAGCCCGGCCAGTCGCGCTTCGTCACCCAGCGCCGCGAGCCGGACGAAGTAAAGGTGTTGTCGGGCTTCGTCATGGATGGCGACGGCGAAACGATGATTTCGACCGGCACGCCGATCTCGATGATGATCGAGAATGTCGACCAGCGCTCCAAGGATTACGGCGAGATCGCCAGGCAATACCGGCCTGGCCATGCCGACTACACCTACGACGCCAAATACGGCATCCGCGATTATCGCGGCGGCGGCCGCTCCTCGGCGCGCGAAACCGCCGCCCGTGTCGCCGCGGGCGCGATCGCGCGAAAAATCGTGCCGGGCATGTCGGTTCGCGGCGCGCTGGTTTCGATGGGCGTCAAGGAGATCGACCGCTCGCGCTGGAACTGGAATTTCATCCGCGATGCGGAAAACCCGTTCTTCACGCCCGACCCCGATTCGGTGAAGGTCTTTGCCGATTACCTCGATGGTATCCGCAAGGCGGGCTCCTCGGTTGGCGCGGTCATCGAGATCGTCGCCGAGGGCGTCCCGGCCGGGCTGGGCGCGCCCGTCTACGGCAAGCTCGACCAGGACATCGCCTCGAACCTGATGTCGATCAACGCGGTCAAGGGCGTTGAGATCGGCAACGGTTTCGAGGCTGCGCGCATCACCGGCGAGGAAAACGCCGACGAGATGCGCATGGGCAATGACGGCAAGCCGGTGTTCCTGTCCAACCATGCCGGCGGCGTTCTCGGCGGCATCTCGAGCGGCCAGCCGATCGTTGCGCGCTTCGCCGTCAAGCCGACTTCCTCGATCCTCACCCCGCGCAAGTCGATCGACACCGAAGGCAACGACGTCGAAGTGACGACCAAGGGCCGCCACGATCCCTGCGTCGGCATCCGCGCCGTGCCGATCGGCGAGGCGATGGTTGCCTGCGCCATCGCCGATCATTATCTGCGGCATCGGGGACAGGTGGGGAGGCAATAGGCAGTAGGGAGTGGGCAGTAGGAATTGAACCTGTGCCCACGCTCTTGTTTTCAGCTTATTCCCTACTGCCTACTGCCTATTGCCTACTGCCCAACGAGCGAAGCGAGCATCATGCCCTACGACCAGAAGAAAATCGTCGAAGCCCTGCGCGCGTTCGAGCGCGGCGAGATCGTCGTCGTCATGGACGATGACGGCCGCGAGAACGAAGGCGATCTGATCGTCGCGGCGGTGCATTGCACGCCGGAAAAGATGGCGTTCATCGTGCGCCACACGTCCGGCATCGTCTGCGCGCCGATGACGCGCGAGGATGCGCGGCGGCTCAATCTCTCGCCGATGGTCGCCGACAATGATTCGGCCCACACCACCGCCTTCACGGTGAGCGTCGATTTCAAGCACGGCACCACCACCGGCATTTCGGCCGACGACCGCACGCTGACGGTGCGCAACCTCGCCAACGGCAATGTCGGGGCGTCCGATTTCGTGCGTCCCGGCCATATCTTCCCTCTGATCGCGCGCGAGGGTGGGGTGCTGATGCGCTCGGGCCATACCGAGGCCGCCGTCGATCTCTGCAAGCTGGCCGGCCTGCCGCTGGTCGGCGTGATCTCCGAACTGGTCAATGACGACGGCACGGTGATGCGCGGCCCGCAGGTTTCGGCTTTTGCCGAACAGCATGGCCTGCAGCAGGTTTCGGTGGCCGATCTGATCGCTTACCGCCAGCGCCAGGAGACGCTGGTGCAGCGCGTCGAATGCTCCGACATCGAAACACCCGGCGGCAAGGCCAAAGCCTACACCTACATGCTGCCCTGGGACATGATGCACCATCTGGCGATCGTGTTCGGCGACATTCGCGACGGCGAGGAGGTGCCGGTGCGGCTGCATTCGGAGGATGTGGTGACCGACGTCTTCGGCGCCGGCATGACGCTGCACGAAATCATGAAGTCGATGGGCGAACGCAAGCGCGGCGTCATCGTCTACCTGCGCGAGGGCTCGGTCGGCGTCGCCCACCAGCAGCGGGCGCGGCCGCTGCCCGGCGAGCGCGAGGACCACGAGGAGGCGCGGCGGCGCGAAAGCGAGTGGCGCGAAATTGGCCTCGGCGCGCAGATACTCAAGGATCTCGGCATTTCGTCCATCAACCTGATCGCCTCGCGCGAGCGCCATTATGTCGGCCTCGAAGGGTTCGGGATCAGGATCGCCAGGACTGAGATTCTCTGACCGAGTGGGAAAGCATGAGTTTCGAGGCCTATCTGAACTGTTTTCAAAATGGCGAGGAAGGCTTTTTCCCCACCGCCCTTGTTGAAGCTGCGTTTGCTCCATTCATTAGCAGCCGGGAAGGGGAACCTTGGGTCGTGGCCTATCCTGGTTCACCCTCAATCCTCGATCAGACCGATCTTTACATGACCTTCAAAGACCGGGACATGTCCTCCTGCTCCGGGTTCACGATATCTCGACCCACCGGCAACCCTCGTCTCTATGAAGCGCTGGTTAAGCTTCTTCAGGCCAGCAATTCGATCTTATTCTGCATCGGCGATTGCCCTCCGTTGGTCGGACGGACAGAGACGATTTCGCACATCAATCCCGATGTCATGGAAACACTTGGGGACCCGGTGATTGTTCGCAGTGGGGCCGAAATCGTCGAATGGTTCGACAGGGCGTGAGTCGCCCGGTGTTGAAGAAAAAAGGTGCCCGAACCACGCGGGATCGGGCACTTTGAAGTTTTCCGCTATTCCACCGTTGGAAGCCTAAGGCTCCAATCAGCCCCGACTACTCAGCCGCCTGCGGCACGGGAGCGGGCGAGGCAACCCTGTAGCGCTCGCCGGCGAGCGTCTTCTGGCCCAGAAGCACGGTCAGCAGGGACACGGTTCCGGCCGCGACCGACACCCAGAAGCCGTTCTGCGCGCCGAAATTGTCGACCACCCATCCCGTCGCGAACGCGCCGAGCGCCATGCCGATGCCGATGCCGGTCATCACCCAGGTGATGCCCTCGGTCAGCATCGCCTCCGGCACCCGGCGCTCGATCAGGCCGAAGGCGGTGATGAAGGTCGGCGAGATGGCCACACCGCTGACGAAGACGGCGAGCGCCAGCAGCGGCACTGTATTGGCGATCAGCAGCGGCAAGGTGGTCAGCGCGATGATGCCGACGGCGATCGCGAGCTGGCGCTGCAATGGCATCTTCAGGTTCAGCGCGCCGACGATTAGCCCTACGACGAAGGAGCCGACGGCATAGACGCCGATCACGAGGCTGGCCGCGCCCGGCTGGCCGAGGTCCTTGGTGATCGCCACCGCGCTGACTTCCGCCGTCGCAAAGATCGCGCCGACGAAGATCAGGGCGAAGGTTATGATCTGCACGGGCCGCTGCCGGATCGCCGAGCCTTGGCTGCCGCCAAGTTCCAACTGCCTCACGCGAGGCTCGGTCGCGCGCTGCATGATGAATGCCGCCGACCCGAATGCGAGGAACAGCGTGCTGGCCAGCATTCCCGCTTCCGGAAACAGCGCGACGCTGAGGCCAACCGACAGGGATGCGCCGGCGATATAGACAAGCTCGTCCGCAGCCGATTCGAAGGCGAAGGCCGTGTTGAGTTCGGGGCGGTCACGGAAAATCTCGGACCACCGGGCCCGCACCATGGCCGGAATGCTCGGCATCGCGGCGGCGAGAAATGCCGACACGAACAGTGTCCAGATCGGCCAGTCCTGATTGGCCGCCGCCATCAGCGCCGCGAAGGCGAGTACCGAAATCAAGGTGGTGGGCACGACGACCCGGGTCTGGCCGAGGCGGTCGACAAACCGCGAGATCTGTGGCGCGGCGACCGCGTTGGTCAGCGCATAGGTTGCGGACACGGCGCCCGCCAGCCAATACTCGCCATGCGTCTGCGACAGCATGGCGACAATGCCGATCGGGGCCATGGCCATGGGCATGCGAGCGACGAAGCCTGCGGACGCGAAGCCCTTCGTTCCGGGAACCTTGAATATTTCGCTGTAGGGATTGGCCATGGTGGCCTCCTCGATTGGATGGAGCGCCACTGACATACGTGACGTATGTCAATCGAGATAATTGCATACGCTGCGTATGTCAACTATTATACGTGGCGTATGTGAAAGGAAAGTGGAAAATGGCTCACAAGCCGCGCAAGGAAATGATCGCCGAGACCCGCGCCAAGCTGGTGGGCGCTGCTCGCCAGGCGTTCGGAGAGGTCGGCTACGCCGAGGCGTCGATGGATGACTTCACGGCCGCCGCGGGGCTTACGCGCGGCGCGCTCTACCATCATTTCGGCGACAAGAAGGGGCTGCTCGAGGCTGTCATTGCAGAGATCGACGCCGAGATGAATGAACGGCTGTGCGCCGTTTCGGCCAAGGCGACCAACCGCTGGCAGGGCTTCGTCGACGAGTCCGTTGCCTATATCGAGATGGCGCTCGAGCCCGAGATCCAGCGCATCATGCTGCGCGACGGGCCGGCCGTGCTCGGCGATCCCTCGCAATGGCCTAACGCCAACGCCTGTATCACGTCGATGTCGAAGAGCCTGACGCTGCTCAAGGAGCAGGGCGTTGTGGGAGACATCGATCCGGAAGCCGCCGCGCGCCTGGTCAGCGGCGCTTCCCTCTACGCGGCGCAGTGGATCGCCAATGCCGACGACCCGGCGGCAACCTCGAAAAAAGCGGTGAAGGCGTTCAAGACGCTGCTCAATGGGCTGCTGGCGGAAAAGAAGTAGGGACGGTAGCGGGGCCTGCCGCAAAATTTACCCCCAACCTACCCCTCCCCTTCGTCATTCCGGGGCCGCGAAGCGGAACCCGGAATCCAGAACGCTGACCTTTGTCCAGTTATCTGACACCATGGTTCCACCGGATGCCCATTCCGTTTCCTTTGCCAATGCTCTGGATTCCGGGTTCCGCTTCGCGGCCCCCCGGAATGACGAAGGGGGAGGGGTAGGGGTGTCGGGAGCGCAACATTTCGGGATGATGTCGGCGACAAGCGCCGGGTGAACCGCCCCGGTTTCCTGGCAGGATCAGCCCCTCGCCAGAATCCGCCTCATTTCCTCGATTGCCGCGTCGCGCTGCGGGTCGTTGCCTGCGGCATAGGGCAGGCTGAACGGGACCGGCAGATCGGGCTCGACGCCAGCGCCTTCCAAGCGCGTATTCTCTTCGAGCACTGCATCCGAGACCGCGACTTCGAGCAGGCTGTCGTCCGGCAGTAGATAGCCGCGGCCGGCAAGCAGCGCGCCCGCCGTTCGCGCGCCCACGAGCGGGATTCCGTTCACCTTCAGCGCATAGGCGAAGACTTCAAGGCCGCTTCTCGAACCCTCGTCGATGATAGCGACGACCGGCCGCCGCCAGCGGACATTGGCCAGCACGTCCTCGCCCTTGCGCGGAATCAGCCGGAAGGATGGCGTGTCGCCGACGAAGAGTTCGGCCGCATCGGAACTGCCGCCGCCCCAGCGCCCGCGCAGATCCAGCACCAGCCCGTCTGCGTCCTTGAGCTTGCCTTCGGCGAGCGCCTCCGCCACCACGCCCATCGAGTGGCGCGCGGCGAGAGTCCACAGGCGGATATATCCGATCTTGCGGCCGTCACGGGTCGTCATCTCGGCGCTTTCCGCGATCGCCTTCTCGAATGTGGGCAGCGGTTTTAGCCTCTCGACCTTCACCTCGAGCGTGATCGGCTCCGCCCCGGCGCGTCGCCGCAACTCGATCTCGACCGGCTTGGCTACCTTGTCGCTGAAGGATTCGATCTCGTGGTAGGGCGCGCCGTCCACCGACAGAACCTCGTCGCCGACGAGGATGCCGGCGCGGTCGGCCGGCGAACCGTCATAGACGTCGCTGACGAAGCGGGCGCCGTTCTGTGGCCGCGCGATCATGCCGATGCCGGGATAACTGACCTCGCCCTCGGGCGGAAACAGTCGGCGCATCTCGTCGCGGATGGCGAAGCGGAAAATGTCGATCAGCTCGAAATATTCGATCGTGTCCGGCTCGAAATGCCCGACATGGGAGGCGTCGAGGCTGGCCAGCACGGTGTCGATCGCCTCGCCGACGCGGTCCGGCGCGCTTTTCGCGTTCACCGGAGAGGCCGGATCGTCGATTTCGCGCCGCACCGCTTCCACGAACTCGTCCAGCGCCGCCTCGTCATGGAAATTATCAGTCACGAGTTCCACGGCGCGGTCGAACACCGGATGCCCGGAGCGCGGCGGATCGGCGGCGGGAGCCTCCGCGATCGCGAGAAAAAGCAGCGGCACTGCCGCGAGATAGCTGGTTCTTTTCATCTGGCCGGTCCGCATCCGTTTCGCTTGATCATGATTATCGGCCCAAACGCGGCCGGATCGAGCCCTCGGTTGACAATATTCCGTGACCGGCGATTCTGCGCCGCAGGTCCTGGCGGGGGATTCGGGGCATGTGGGATTTCGAGATCGGCCGGACGTTGGGCATCGTCGCAAGGACGTGGCCCTTCGTGCTGTTCCGCATGGTCGTCTATTTCGGCATCACGGTCGCCTACATAGCGGCGACCGGAATGGGCGCCGGCGTCGGCTACGGAACCGGCCACATACTCGGCGAAGGCGGCGGTCCGGTCACCTTCGCGCTGTGGGGCGGCATCATCGGCTTCGGGCTGGTCTCGGCCGCGGTCTACTGGATCCGCGAATACATTCTCTACATCGTCAAGGCCGGCCACATAGCGGTGATGGTGCACCTGATCGACGGCCGCGAGGTGCCCGGCGGGCAAAGCCAGATCGCCTATGCGCGGCAGGTGGTCACCCAGCGCTTCGCCGAAGCCAATATCCTGTTCGTGCTGGATCAGCTCATCAAGGGCGTGCTCAGGGCCATCACCGGCCTTCTCGGCGGCATCGCCGCTTTCGTCCCGATCCCCGGGGTGAGCGGGTTGGTCAAGTTCTTCAACGCCGTCATCCGCATGTCGCTGACCTATGTCGACGAGATCATACTAGGCTACAACATCCGCTCCGACAGCGCCGCGCCCTTCGACACGGCGAGGCAGGGTGTGGTGCTCTACGCGCAGAACGGCAAGACCATGCTGAAGAACGCGCTCTGGCTCTCGGTCCTGATGTGGGGGCTGGCGCTGGTCGTCTTCCTGACGACGCTCGCTCCGGCTGCCGCAGTGCTCTACGCCATGCCTGGTCAATTGGCGGGCTGGGGCTTCGTTCTCGCCATCGTCTTCACCTGGGCGTTCAGCGCCGCCTTCATCGAACCGTTCTGCATCGCAGCGCTGATGCAGGTTTATTTCAGGGCGATCGATGGCCAGACGCCCGATCCCGAGTGGGACCAGCGGCTGTCGGAAACCTCGAAGCAGTTCCGCGAGCTGAAGGACAAGGCCGCGGCGCCGTTTGGCGGCTGGGCCGGTGCGCCCGCAAGCTGACCGGCGCAGTCATCATCGCCACCCGGCTATGCGATCCGGTCCACGATCCCCTTCAGCGCGGCTTCTCCTGTCCCGGAAAACGTCTCGCTCATGATCAACTCCGACAGCTTGAGGCGCTTTGCCCAGCCGCGCGCTTCGAGATCGGGCCTTGGCGCGAACTCCGATACCCGGCCGACGCAGAGATAGGCGACCGGAACGGCATGTTCGGGGATCTGCAGCAGTTCGCACAGCGCTTGTGTGTCGAGGATCGAGACCCAGCCGACGCCGATGCCTTCCGCGCGCGCCGCAAGCCAGAAATTCTGGACGGCGCAGACCGTGCTGTAGAGGTCCATCTGCGGATTGTGCCACCGCCCCAGCGGCGAATTTTCCGATCGTCGCCGGTCGCATGTGATGCACAGATTGAGCGCGCTTTCGCAGATGCCCTCGAGCTTGAGCTTGCGGTAGAGCGCCTGCCGTTCTTCCGCGATGTTGGGCAGTTCCTGCTCGCGCGCCGCAAGGAAAAGGTCGCGCACCTGCCGCCGCCGCAAGTCGTCGCGAATGACGATGAAGTTCCACGGCTGCATGTAGCCGACCGAGGGCGCGTGGTGAGCGGCGATCAGCAGGCGGGCCAGCACGGCATCGTCGAGCGCGTCGGGCAGGAAATGGCTGCGGACGTCGCGGCGCGAGAAGATGGCGCGATAGACGGCATCGCGGGCGGTCTGGTCGAAAGGTTCGCCGTCGCCGGCGGTCGGGTGTTCGGGCATCGCTTGTCCCCTTGCGATCGAGATCGGCCCGCCTGACCAAGCGGTCGACAATGTCTGCAAGGCCGGTCTTCTGGCTCGAGATCATCCCGCAAAATCGGCGCCTTCCCGTTGCGAGCAACAGTGGCCACTGGGTCACGACCCAGCCGATGCGGTCCCTCTTACAGCGTTGGGCACGCCACGGATTTCAACCGTGTTCCCGATTCTCCCGCTTGGCAGCGGGCACCTGGCAGCACCGGCGACGATACGCGAAGGCGGGGCGGGATGCACGCTCCTCGAGCGACATTGGCGGGCTCGGATGCGATTTCCCCAGCCTTGGGACATCTATGGCGTGGCCACCGCCGCCATTGCTGATAGACTGACGGGATGACCACACGCCTCTACACCCACCCGATCTTTCTCGAACACCTGACGCCGCCCGGCCATCCGGAACGGCCGGACCGGCTCCGCGCCATTGCGCGTGCGCTGGAGGACGAAGCGTTCGCCGCGCTCGACCGCGCCGAAGCGCCCGAAGGCGACGAGGCGACGATCCTCTACGCCCATCCCGAAAGTTATGTCGAACGAATCCGCCGGGCGATTCCCGAGCAGGGCATCGCCAGTCTCGACGGAGACACATCGGTCAGCCCCAAAAGCTGGCAGGCGGTGCTGACGGCGATCGGGGCGGCCAACGCGGCGGTCGACGACGTGTTTGCGGGCGCGGCCGACAATGTCTTCGTCGCCTCGCGCCCGCCCGGCCATCACGCGGAAAAGACAACCGCCATGGGCTTTTGTGTATTCAACCACGCGGCGATCGCGGCGCGCCATGCGCAGAAGAAGCACGGGGCCGGGCGCGTCGCGATCGTCGATTGGGATGTGCATCACGGCAACGGCACTCAGGATATTTTTTGGAACGATCCGTCGGTGCTCTACTGCTCGACGCACCAGATGCCGCTCTATCCCGGCACCGGGACCGAAAGCGAGACAGGCGCCGGCAATATCGTCAACGCGCCGCTTGCGCCTCAATCCGGTAGCGAGGCCTTTCGCGAAGCGTTCCGCTCGCGCGTGCTGCCGGCGGTCGATGCTTTTGCGCCCGATTTGATCATCATCTCCGCCGGCTTCGACGCGCATCACCGCGACCCGCTGGCAGAGATCAACCTGACCGAGGAAGACTTCGACTGGGCGACGGGAAAATTGATGGACCGCGCCGCGCGCCATTGCGGCAACCGGCTGGTCAGCGTGCTGGAAGGCGGCTACGACCTGCAGGGATTGTCGTTTTCGGTCGCGGCCCATGTCGCGCGCATGATGAAAGGATGAAGAATGGCGGACGAAGCCAACGAAGATATCAAGGCGATGAGCTTCGAGCAGGCGCTGGAGGCGCTGGAGCGCATCGTCGACGACCTGGAGCGCGGCGACGTGCCGCTCGACAAATCTATCAAGATTTATGAGCGCGGCGAGGCGCTGAAAATCCACTGCGACCGGCTGTTGAAGGCCGCCGAGGACAAGGTCGAGAAGATCAGGCTGTCGCGCGACGGCAAGCCGGCCGGGACGGAGCCGCTCGACGCGGAGTAGGGCAGGGCAGTTGATCGCCAGGCGTGTCGGGCCCAGATAGAGGGAAACCAAAACCCGCAACGCTGAATGTCGGACAGACCGGGAGCAAGTCATGTGCCGAAACATAAGAACCCTGTTCAATTTCGATCCGCCTGCGACGGACGAGGAAATCCATGACGCCGCGCTACAGTTCGTGCGCAAGCTGAGCGGATCGACCAAGCCTTCGAAACGCAACGAGGCAGCCTTCGAGAAGGCGGTCAGCTCGATCGCCGCATGCGCCCGCGAACTCATCGATTCGCTGGAAACGACGCAGCCGCCGAAGAACCGCGAGGAAGAAGCCGCCAAGGCGCGGGCCAGGATGGTGATCCGGTACGCGTAATTCTGCCGGCGGTCAGGCGTCGTCGTGCTCTCTCTCCCGACTCGGATGCTTGATGCTGAGAACGATGAGGTCGTCCGCAGCTTCATCCACGGTGTAGTAGACGAGATAGGAATATTTGCGCGTGACCATTTTTCTCACGCGTTCCGTCGATTGGACGCGTCCCGCATACGGAAAGGAAGCCAGAATTTTCAGCGATTCGAGAATCGCGCCGCGAACACGCCTTGCGGCGGCCGGATTCCGTTCGCGCAAATAATCGGCGATTTCGACGAGATTTTCGGTTGCGCGCTTGGTGAAGCGGATCTTCACGAGCCGAAGCGGCGAAATGCAATTTCGACGTCGGCGTCGCTGGCGAACTCACCGCGGCGAAGCTGGGCTAGACTTTCCAGAATATCGGGAAGGTGCGTCGGATCGGTCTGTTCGGGCGACTGGTCGCCTTCAGCAAGGCTCAGCATCAGGCGCGCGATCTTGTCCTGATCGTCTGGCGGCATCTGCCGCACCGCTTCCACGGCTTTTTCAAGAAGCTGGTTCATGTGGAAAGATATAGGCTATCTTCGAAAACGGGAAAAGAACCGAATTCGAAGGCAGGTCGCGAGGATCAAACCATGAGCTTCTTTCCGGGAAACGACCCTGTCGCCGGCGACGCCTTCGCCTGCGACCAGATCGAGCTGATGGTCATCCCCAATGCCCGCGACATAGGTGGTTTCCAGGTGCGGCGCGCCCTGCCGACGGCTAGGCGTCGGCTGGTCGGCCCGTTCATCTTCTTCGACCGCATGGGGCCGGCGATCCTGCGCGCTGGGCAGGCGCTCGACGTGCGGCCGCATCCGCATATCGGCCTGTCAACGGTCACCTACCTGTTCGACGGCAAGATCAGGCACCGCGATTCGCTCGGCACCGAAATGGTGATCTCGCCCGGCGACGTTAATTTGATGACGGCGGGCCGCGGCATCGTCCATTCGGAGCGGACCCCGGAGGAACTGCGCGGCGCGCCTATGTCGGTATCGGGGCTGCAGACCTGGCTGGCGCTGCCCGACGGCAAGGAGGAAACCGCCCCGGTTTTCGAGAACACAGGCCGCGATCTGCTGCCGCGTTTCGAGTATGACGGGGCGTCGGGACGCCTGGTTATGGGCAGCCTCTCCGGCATTCGCTCGCCGGTGCGCACGGATACCGACACGCTCTACGCCGATATCAGCCTTGCGCCCGGAGCGCGGATAAGCATTCCCGCCGACGCCGAGGAGCGGGCGATCTATGTACTCGACGGCACTGTGACGATTTCCGGCGACGAATTTCCCTCCGACCGCCTGCTTGTTTTCAAGCCGGGCGACGAGATCGTGGTCTCGTCGGAACAGGGCGCGCATTTCATGCTGTTCGGCGGCGCCTCGCTCGGCTCCAAACGCTATATCTGGTGGAACTTCGTGTCCTCATCGAGGGAGCGCATCGAGCAGGCCAAAAACGAGTGGAAGACCGGCCGCTTCGACATCGTTCCGGGCGACGAGGAGGAATTTATTCCGTTGCCCGAGTGATGAAAGGGGGTGTGGGTTTCGACTTTGCCGTCGACTCGTCGGTATTGAGACGGCGAAGGATGGCGACTGAACGCGTCACCGGCTTGAAAACTTTGCGCCGCCCCTCACCCTTACCCTCTCCCCGTAAGGACGGGGAGAGGGAGACATCTACGTCGCCGCCAATCGCCGGCGTCGGAGACATCAGCGAAGACGCCCCCTCTCCCCGTCTTTACGGGGAGAGGGTAGGGGTGAGGGGCGGCGTCGGCGCTTCAAATGATTGGCCGGCGCGCGTCTGATTGGCCGGTGCGCGTCACCGTCACGCATTTACAAGGCGCGGTTTGAACCTTATGCCCTTCGGCTAAATCCTGCGTGCAGGCGAGAGACAATTGAGCAAGCCACCGAAAACGCCGCTTCTGGACAAGGTCCGCATCCCTTCGGATCTGCGCGCCCTGCCGGAGAGCCAATTGCCGCAATTGGCGGCGGAGCTGCGCGCCGAGCTTATCGACGCCGTATCGCAGACCGGCGGCCATCTCGGCGCCGGGCTGGGCGTCGTCGAACTCACGGTGGCGCTGCACTACGTGTTCGACACGCCTGGCGACCGGCTGATCTGGGATGTCGGTCACCAGGCTTATCCGCACAAGATACTGACCGGCCGGCGAGACCGCATCCGCACGCTGCGCGCCGAAGGCGGGCTGTCGGGCTTCACCAAGCGCCAGGAGAGTGAATACGACCCGTTCGGCGCGGCGCATTCGTCCACTTCGATCTCGGCCGGGCTCGGCATGGCCATGGCGCGGGACCTCACCGGCCGGAAGAACAACGTCATCTCGGTGATCGGCGACGGCGCCATGTCGGCCGGCATGGCCTATGAGGCGATGAACAATGCCGGCGCGCTCGACGCCCGGCTGATCGTCATCCTCAACGACAACGATATGTCGATCGCGCCGCCCTCCGGCGCGATGAGCGCCTATCTGGCGCGGCTCGCCTCGGGCCGCGCCTATATGGGCTTCCGTGATTTCGGCAAGAAGCTGACTTCCTATCTCGGCAAGCGCGTCGACCGCGCCGTTACCCGAGCCGTGGAGCATGCGCGCGGCTATGTGACCGGCGGCACGATGTTCGAGGAACTCGGCTTCTACCATATCGGCCCGATCGACGGTCACAATCTCGAACATCTGGTGCCTGTCCTGAGAAACGTGCGCGACAATGGCGACGGCCCGGTGCTGATCCACATCGTCACGCAGAAGGGCAAGGGCTACGCTCCGGCCGAGGCCGCGAGCGACAAATATCATGGCGTCAACAAGTTCGACGTCATCACCGGCGCTCAGGCCAAGGCGCCGGCCAACGCGCCGAGCTACACCAAGGTTTTTGCCGAAAGCCTGATCCAGGAAGCGCGGGACGATGACAGGATCGTCGCCATCACCGCGGCCATGCCTTCCGGCACCGGCCTCGATCTGTTCGGCGAGGCGTTTCCGTCGCGCACCTTCGATGTCGGCATCGCCGAGCAGCACGCCGTGACCTTCGCGGCCGGCCTCGCCACCGAGGGGCTGAAACCTTTCGTCGCGATCTATTCGACCTTCCTGCAGCGCGCCTACGACCAGGTCGTGCACGACGTGGCGATCCAGAAGCTGCCGGTGCGTTTTCCCATCGACCGCGCCGGCTTCGTCGGCGCCGACGGCCCGACCCATTGCGGCGCCTTCGACACCACCTATCTCGCCTCGCTGCCCGGCTTCGTGGTGATGGCAGCGGCCGACGAGGCCGAGCTTCGCCACATGGTGCGCACGGCGGCAATCTATGACGAAGGTCCGATCGCCTTCCGCTATCCGCGCGGCAACGGCGTCGGCGTAGACATGCCCGAACGCGGCGTCGCGCTCGAGATCGGCAAGGGCCGGATCGTGCGCGAAGGAACGAAGGTCGCGCTGCTGTCCTTCGGTACGCGGCTGCAGGATTGCCTGCTCGCGGCCGAGGAACTCGCCGCCGCCGGCCTGCCGACGACGGTCGCCGATGCGCGTTTCGCCAAGCCGCTGGACGAGGATCTGGTGCGCCGGCTCGCGCGCGGCCACGAAATGCTGGTCACGGTCGAGGAGGGCGCGATTGGCGGCTTCGCCAGCCATGTCCTGCAGTTCCTGGCGCGCGACGGCCTGCTGGATTCCGGCCTGAAAGTCCGCCCTCTGGTGCTGCCCGACGCCTTCACCGACCACGCCAAGCCGGAAAAGATGTATGCCGACGCCGGCCTCGACAGCGCCGGCATCGTGCGGACGGTGTTTGCCGCGCTGGGCCGCACCGCGCACGCCGCGCGCGCCTGAATCATTTTCTGAAGAACCTGAATCTCTTCCCGAACCGGCTGAATCGGTTTCGCAGGCAGCCGCGCTAACCGGCTGTTTACGCTGCCGTTTGGCGTTTCGGTTACCCTGTCTCTTGGCCGTTTCTTAGCGCCGCTTTGCTAGAAGGGCGCAAGGCAGGGAGCACAAGAAATGATCAGGCTACTGAGCGGCGCGGCCCTTTTGGCCGTTATGGCCGCATCGGCGGCGGCCGAGCCGCGCCATGATGTGAGGCTGGAACAGGCGGTGATGAAGATCGTCGCGAAAAAAATCGGCGAAATCCGCGGCGGCTTTTCACATCAGGAGACACCGGTGTTCATCCGGACTGCGGCGGTATCGGCAAGCGTCAGCCCGACCGATCCCATCGAGACTGGCACGGTTCCAAAAGTCTATTCCGACCGGCGCGTCATGACCCCCGACGACGTCGCAGCACTGCGCCAGCGCAAGGTCTCGCGGGTCATCCTCTTCTGATGCGCTTGCCTTCGGCGGCTGCATTCGCCAATGAAGGCCATGGCTTCTACGAAACCAGGCGACAGGCTCAGACTCGACGAACTTCTCGTCGGGCGCGGCTTCTTTTCCAGCCGCTCGCGCGCCCGCGATGCGATCGAGCGTGGCACGGTCATGGTCGACGGCGCGCTCGCCGCCAAGCCGGGGCAGGGCGTGCCGGCGGATGCCGTCGTCGAAGTAAACGACCCGGCGCAACATTATGTTTCCCGCGCGGCGCTGAAGCTGCTCGCCGGCCTCGACCATTTCGGCCTTGATCCGGCTGGCGCCGAGGCGCTCGACATCGGCGCATCGACCGGCGGCTTCACGCAGGTTCTCCTCGAACGCGGTGCGGCCCACGTCACGGCCATCGATGTCGGCCACGGCCAGATGCATCCGACGCTCAAGTGCGATCCGCGCGTGACCTTTATAGAAGGGCTGAACGCGCGCGACCTCACCGCTGAAAATCTCGGCGGCCGGCTGCCGGATTTCCTGGTCTCCGACGTGAGCTTCATTTCGCTGACGCTGGCCTTGCCGCCGGCCCTCGATCTGGCGCGTCCGGGCGCGTCCGGCCTGTTCCTGGTCAAACCACAATTCGAGGCAGGGCGCGAGGCGATCGGCAAGGGCGGGCTCTTGAGGCATCCGGAGGACGGGCCGCTGGTTGCCGCGCGCCTTTCGGCCTGGCTCGGCTCGTTGCCCGGCTGGCGGGTGCTCGGCCTCACCGCCTCGCCGATCGAGGGCGGCGACGGCAACCGCGAATTTTTGCTCGCCGGGATCAAGGACCAATGACGGAACGGTTCGAGATCGCGCGCCTCGGCGCACAGGGCGACGGCGTCGCCGAAACCGCAGGCGGGCCGGTCTTCGTCCCGTTCGCGCTGCCCGGCGAGACGGTGACGGCGACCCGCATCAAGGATCGCGCCGCGCTGGTCTCCGTGGCGGAAGCCTCGCCGCTACGCGTCGCCCCGCCCTGCCGCCACTTCACCGAGTGCGGCGGCTGCGCGCTCCAGCACCTGGAGCCGGCCGCCTACCTCGAATGGAAGCGCGAGAAGGTGGCACAGGCGCTGCTCAGCAAGGGCATCGAAATACCCGTGGCCGCGACGATACCTTGCCCGCCAAATTCCCGCCGGCGGGCGGTGTTTTCGGCAAGACGCGGCGATGGTAGCATCATCTTCGGCTATCACCGCGCGCTGTCGCATGAGATCATCGACATCACCGAATGCCCGATCTCCGTGCCCGAGATCGTGGCGGCGCTAGGCCCGCTGAAGGCGCTCGCCGACCTGATCTGCAAGGTGCAGACCCCGTTTCATATGACTGTCACCCATACTGCTTCCGGCCTGGACATAGCCGCCGAGGACTCCGGCGCGCTTTCGGAAAAGGCGCGCAAGGTGGCCTCGGATTTCGTCATTCGGCACGGTTTTGCCCGGCTGACCGTCGACGGCGAGATTATCATCGAGCCGAAAAAGCCGATGGTCTTCTTCGGCGAGATCTCGGTATTTCCGCCGCCGGGCGCATTCCTGCAGGCGGTAGCATCGGCCGAAGCGGCGATGGCGGACCTGGTGATGGGTCATTTGCGCCGCACGAAAAAGGTGCTGGACCTGTTCGCCGGTTCGGGCGCTTTCGCCCTGCGCCTGGCGCGCAAAGCGGAGGTCCATGCGGTGGAGGGAGACGGCGCCGCACTCGCCGCGCTCGACCGCGGCTTCCGCTTCGGCGCCGGCCTGAAGCGGGTGACTTCGGAAAAGCGCGACCTGTTCCGCCGTCCGGTCACCTTCAAGGAGCTCGCCGCCTTCGACGGCCTCGTCTTCGACCCACCGCGCGCCGGGGCGGAGGACCAGGCCAAGCAGATCGCAAGGTCGGAGGTGCCTTACGTCGCCGCCGTCTCATGCAACCCGACGACGCTGGCGCGCGACCTGCGAATCCTGATCGATGGCGGTTACGTGCTGAAAAGCGTCACGCCGATCGACCAGTTCCTATGGTCGCCGCACGTCGAGGCGGTGGCGCTGCTGGAGAAGCCGAAGAGAAGGCGGTAGGTCCGCCGCAATACCGGGTTGAGCGTGCCCTCTCAGGTGGTAGCGACGGCGTCTCGCAGCAACGAGACCAGCAGTTGGGCGTAAGCGCCGTCCGGGTCGAGGTCAGGATCGAAGATGGTGATGTCGAGGCCGAGGCAGCGCGGGCTGCTTAAGAGGCCTTTGAGCAGGATCGACAGGTCGTTCGGATCGATGCCGGGGCTTCCGGGCGAGTCCACGGCGGGCATGACAGCCTGATCGAGGACATCGACGTCGAAGTGGACCCAATACGGCAGATCGATGCGGTTCAGGACTTCTTTGGTATCGGCAAGCATAGCCTCTCCGCCGCTATCGCGGGCGGTAAACACGTCGATACGCGTGATGGCGGTGTCGTTGACATCGGGCCAGGCAAAGTCCGGCTCGCGGGCTTCCCGCTCGCCGATCTGGATGACGTACTCGTCCGGCACCAGCGGCGCCGGAACGCTCGGCCACTCGGTGAGGAGCTTTTCGCCGCGTCCCGTCGCCAGCGCGAGGTCCATTCCCGCGACTGCGCCCAGCATAATGGACGGATCGTAGTTGCCGGGATGCCGGAAGTCGCTGTGGCCATCGATGTGGACGAGCGAAACGGGCGTATTCCGGCGCACGCCCGCGAGCGCACCCAAAAGGATGGAGCAATCGCCGCCCACGACGATCGGGAACTCCTCCCTTCTCAATGCCGAGAGGACGGCGTCAGCGAGCATGAGATTGAATATTCGGATGGCATGGCCGTTGCGCAGCCGCGTGCCGGCCTGCTCTCCGCTTTCATACTTCGGGCGGGGAAGATCGACGATGCGAGCCGGCGACAGGGCATGGAGGAGACCTGCCTTTGTGAGGGCTTCAGGGGCCCGCCACGTGCCCGGTTCGTGGCCGGGCCGCAGCGGCCGCAAGCCGAGGTTCGAGGGTGCTCGTATGAGAACGGAGTTTCTGGGCAACATATTGCTCAACTCTCCACTGCATTGGGCTATCGAGGACCTCTGCAAACCAGCTTAAGCTTCATGCATCCACGGCGCATACTGCAGAAGAATAGCACGCAGGGTCCTTCACTGCGTATTGGTCGAATATGCATTTCTCCACCCTCTGGGCGCGCTGTTCCGAACAGCCCGAGGAGCATCCCTGCCAAAACTATGCCGGGCGGAACGATTTCAGTTTCCATCGATTTCATCATCCTATGTGAAAGGTGACCGCATGGATGACGACAACGTAAGGACCATCCGTGGGACATTCGCGACGCGGGAAGCGGCCGACCTCGCAATCGAGCATCTTGTTCAAGAGCACGGAATCGACCGGGCTGACATTTTCGTTCAGGCCAAAGACGCCGCAAACACCTCCGGCATTGCGCCATCCGGAGCAGATGCTTCAGGAGACGACGAAGGCTCCGAACTCGACCCCGCCCTTCGCGGGGAGATCGAAGTGTCGGCGGATGTCAGCCGTGATGAAATCGCAGCGGCGGAGCAGGCTTTTCGCGAGGCCGGCGCTGCACATTTGACGACGCGCTGAACGATATCCGAGCTTCCGTCGCTGGTGCTCGTGCAGGTTCTGTCTTGCAGCCTGCCGCCCGGCAGGATTGCGCCAGGGGATTGAACGCCTAGCCGCCGAATTTGTAGCGCAGGCCGAACGAGATGATGTCGGCGCTGCCCTCGGCAGTGCCTGCGTAGCGGATACCCGCTGTCGTCTCGTCCACCGGCCCATCGTCTACAAAGAGGTGCGAATAGCCGAAGTCGATCGAAAGCTGCTCGTTCCAATTGTAGCTCGCGCCAATGCTGGCCCAGATACGGTCGGCATCCGGCAGCCGCATGGAACGGTCCTCATCCTGGGTCGGCGCAATCTCGTAGCCGACACCGGCCCGGAGCACCAGATTGGGATTGTACTTGTACTCGCCGCCAAGCGAAAAGAACCATCCATCGTCGTAGTTGAGAGCCAGATCCGAACCGGCGGGCGAGCCTTCGAACGGCACGGTCTGGATGCGGCTCCAATTGGTCCATTCCATGCCGCCCATGACCGTGAAGGCGTCGTTGATCCGCTGGCGCACGCCGACCGATACCGTTTCAGGCAGTGTCAGGTTGGCGGTGATCGGATAGGTCCCCGCGGGAATCGTGCCGATCGGCGTCGCAACCGGGATGTCGAAGGTCTGGCTGCCGCCCAGCGAATGCTTGACCGCCGAACGGTAGCCGATGCCGATCGTAGTGCCGTCGAACGGAGTCAACGTCACGCCGGCGACCAAGCCGACATTGACGTCGTCACCCTTAAGCCGTTGCCGGGGCGGCGCGGCAGTCGGCGCCAGCGCCGTTTCGATATCGACGTCGAAATACTCGATCTGCATGCCTACGGCGACGCTGACCATGTCGTTGACCTTGAAGCCGAGCACCGGGGTCGCATTGACCGAGACCGCCTCGGCTTCGAGATGGCTGAACATCCCGACCCAGGGTTCGTCCGAAGTCGTAGCGAGGCCATAGGGCGCGGTGACGCTCAGGCCGATATAGAACTCGTCGGTAAGCGGCATCGCGAAATAGGTTGCGGGCACAATGCCGGTTTTCCCGACATCACCGCCACTGCTCGTGATACCGAACGCCGCGAGCGTCGAGCGCGAGGGGTCCACGTCAAGCTCCGACTCCGGGAAGATAGCCGTTACGTTGCCCTCGACGGTCATGCCGGTCACGATGGTCACCGCCGCCGGGTTCCAGAACATCGAGCTGATCGAATCGCCGGGCGCCGCCATGCCGGCAAAACTCGAGCCCTGTCCGTAGGCGGATTGCTCGCGGACCGCAAAGCCCCCGGCCTCAGCTGTAACGACCCCCGCTACCACCGCCGCTATCGTCGAAACAAAGGATATTGCGCGGATCTCACTACGCCGCTGGCTACCGCCGCTCCGAGGCGACGACAGCGCCACCTCGGTCGACTGGATCGGCCAGCGTTTCCAGGACATTAATGATGGGGCAAACTCAACGGCCCCATCTGCCAAAACGGCGCGGAGAACATGGCTCAGGCGCATTCAGAGATCCCCTCTGCATCAAGCCAAGCCCGCCCCTGACGTGAAGGTGAATTATCATTGCCTGCCAATCAATTGCTTTTTGACCCGAACGCCATCGCGTCTTGCTGTGTGACGCATCGGCCACAGTGTCGGCAGCCGAGGAAAACTCGCGGAGTTATCTGGAGGCAAAGCACAGTAGGTGTTGCGTCGCACTAAACTCTAGTCCGAGCCACCGTCATCTGGTTCATTCTCAGATGTGGTGGCAGGCTGACGCCCGACGCCCGGGGCGGAACATGCGTTGCGCTCTGGCGCGCCGCTACTCGAAATTAGCGATCGGCCGGCCGCCTGCCGAAGACTCCTGGCTACAGGCTTCATTGACGGTTGTCGCCCGTCGACTAGCTACTGTGACGTCGTAACAAGGAGCGCAGCATGGAACTCCACCGCGGTAGACTGATCGACCATATTGGGCTCGTGGTCCGGGACATCGAGGCCAGCCGCCGCTTCTACAAGGCCGTCTTGGCCGCGCTCGAGATACCGATCGGCGGCGACGCCAAGGACGATTTCTGGGCCGATGAGCTTTTCGTCTCCAGTACCGACAGTCCGGCGGCGGCGGGAAAACTGACGGGACGCCATCATCTCGCCTTCCAGGCAAGGGACCGCGCGATGGTCGACGCTTTCCATGCGGCCGGTATCGAGGGCGGCGGCGTGGACAATGGCAAGCCGGGAGAACGTCCCCATTACCACCCTGGCTACTACGCCGCGTTTCTGCTCGACCCGGACGGCAACAACATCGAAGCCGTATTCCACGGCGAGGCAAACCGCAGCGCGCCCTCGGTGAAGATCACCTTCTGAGGCACATAGGCGCCGTTGCTGACCTCCGGAAATGATGGAATAAACCCGGCAAAGATGTCATCTGCCGGAGGTAGAATGAAAGGCAAGCAGCTCGCATTGTACACGTTCGGAGTTTTCCGGGCGCCTGCCAACGATGCTGTGAATCAAGGCTTCCATGATCGCAACGACCGCAACCTTGTCGCTGTCGAATTGAGCGAAGGGTTCATCGCTCGATCGGGCTATGATGATGAACCTGGTCCCGAAAGCTGGGGCGAGCAGGTTTTTCCGCGCTTTTACGTCGAACGTGGAGACGGTTGGTCGCCATCGACCCTATCCTTATGGAAGGACTTGGCCTCACCAATGGCTTTCTCCTACGCTGGAATACATGCGGAAGCGCTGAGGCACGGGAGGGAATGGTTTCTCAAACCTGCTTGGCCGCCATATGCCCTTTGGTGGGTTGAGTGGGACCATACACCCACTTGGACAGAGGCGGTGAAGAGGCACGAATTTCTGCACGACCACAATGCCAGTCCCTTTGCCTTCGATTTCAAGACGGCTTTTGACGAAGAAGACCGGCCGACCACGATCGATCGCGACGCCGTCAAACGAAACATCCGCTTGAACGAGGAGCGGCAGAACGGGGTGAGTCAACTCACCGTTTGAACGCCCTAAACCCGCGTCCCGCCCACCGTCATCTGGGTCATCCGAAGATGCGGCTGGCCAACGCCGACGGGCACACCCTGGCCGGCTTTTGCCGCACATACCTATGCCGGTGTCGAGCTTCATGTCGTTGCCGATCATGGTCACGCGGTGCATGGCGTCGGGGCCGTTGCCGATCAGCATCGCGCCATTCAACATCGCGGACCAACGCTTGGCTTGACCTTGAATTAAGCGCAAATTGAGCCTATTTTGATCATCGAACGATCAAATCGCGTAAGGAGTACGCCATGACCGCTGCAGCGCTTGAACTGACGGCGTCTCGCTTCGGAGACGGCCAAACGCCATTTCTCTCGGCGCGCCGGGTTTCCGAATTGCTCGGAGTGACGCTGGCCGAACTGGCCGGCCTGATCGGTGTCGCCCGCAACACGCTGACCGCCCGGTCCGGCGCACGCAAGGTTGATGCAGCACTCAGCCCTGTCGTCCGCATTCTCGCAATGGCGGGCGAAATGGCGGGGGACGAGAAGCGCGCGGCGATCTGGTTCAAACACCAGCCCATCCCCGGATGGGCCGGCAAGACGGCGTACGATCTCGTGCGCGAAGGCAAGGCCGATAAGGTGCTCGCTTATCTGGAGGCTGTCCGCTCCGGCGTCTATGCCTGACGGGCCGGCACATTCTAGGCTGACCCTTTGGCGCGCTTTCGTGCCGCGCTGGGGGCATTTGCCGCTCTCGGGGGAAGGCGCAGCCCGCTTTGGCGGCCGCTGGAATCCGGTCGGTGCGCCGACGATCTACGCCGCGCGCGAGCTTTCGACCGCCTGGGCCGAGTACAATCAGGGGTTCGTGCAGCATCCGGCGCTGATCGCCCAGTTCGAGCTTGTGCACGCCCGCCTGGCCGATCTGACCGACCCGCAGACACTGGAAAAGCTCGGTGTGACGGCTGAGATCCACAAATGCGAATGGCGCGAGATCATGAGCGCCGGCCATGTGCCGGAAACTCATGTGCTGCGGAAACGGCTGCTTGCCGACGCCTGGCATGGGGTGATCTATCCGTCGGTGATGTCGCCCGGCGGAACCTGTGTAGCAATCTGGCGCTGGAATGCGGACGAAGCCCCGACATTGAAGGTCGTCGACCCCGAGCAGCGGCTGCCCAAAACCGCGGCGTCGTGGCTGTGAGAGGCCATGGTCCGCCCTCGACCCAATGCAGTCATTCCTTCGCCGCATCAAACGGCGGCGAGGCGCTCATGGTAATGTGAACTGTCGGCCAAGGTTTCGATAACGCGGCATTCACACACACGGCCACGCCCACACTCATCAACAGTCCTCTGCAATTCCGCTCGGAGCGATACTAAGTGGGCAATACGTTGATCAATCTCGCCGATATGTCGTCGCGCAATGTCGTCAATATCCGCACAAGGCTGGTTAGGCTTGGCGCTCAATGCCAGCAATTCGCGGATGGCATCCACCTCGAACCCCAACTCACGTGCATGACGAATGAAGTTGAGCCGTGACGCATCACTTGCCTCATAGCGCCGCTGCTTCCCTTCGGTCCGCGGCGGCGACGGCAGCAATCCGATCTGTTCATAGTACCGGATCGTCGGCACTTTTACGCGCGTTCGCCGCGCCAGTTCGCCAATTGAAAATTCCATTAAAATACCTCTTGAACCTCTAGTGACTATAGGGATTAAGAGTCGATTTATCAAAGGAGACTCGCATGGCTGACAACTGTTGCAACCACGAAAGTGAGGTGTGTACGCCGCCACCACTCGTATTTCCGGCGAAAGGGGAGGTCGCCCAGCATGCAGTTGCGGACGCTTGTTGCTCCGGCGGCGTTCCCGTCTTCGACGGCATGGACCCGCGTTACAAGATGGTGCTTTGGACGGTCATCGCCATTAACGCGGCGATGTTCATCACCGAAATGGTCGCTGGCAGATTGGCAGGCTCACAGGCTCTGCAGGCCGATGCTCTGGACTTCCTGGGCGACACGGTCACATACGGTTTGAGCTTGGCGGTCATCGGCTCATCATTGCGGACGCGTGCCACGGCCGCGCTGTTCAAGGGTCTATCTTTGAGCGTGATGGGAATTTGGGTGTTTGGTTCTACCCTCTATCAGACGCTCATTCTCGGGGTTCCCAGTGCCGAGGTCATGGGCGTCATAGGCTTCTTGGCGCTTGCCGCCAATCTTGGTTCTGTTGTGCTGCTTCGACGCTACAAGGACGGCGATGCAAACGTCCGATCGGTCTGGCTCTGCTCGCGCAACGACGCCGTAGGCAACGTGACAGTGATGGTGGCGGCGCTTGGTGTCTGGGCTACCTCTTCCGCGTGGCCGGACTTAGCTGTCGCTACTCTGATGGCTGGAATTTTTCTCAGTTCATCAGCGCAAATTCTGCAGCAGGCATGGGGTGAATTTCGACGAGATCGACCCGTGGCCGCTGAATAGGCAACGTTGGCTTTCCACCCTTTGCAGACCATCTTGAACGCCTTTGCAGACCATCTTGAACGGACCGACCGAGCGCGGTAGCGGCGGCTTTGCTAACCGGCGCGAAGCAAATCAGGTGCGCTGAATCAACGCGCGAATGTCATGTGGAGGGATGCCCCCTCAGACCCGCGTCCCGCCTATCGTCATCTGGTTCATCCTGAGATGCGGCTGGCCGACGCCGACCGGCACGCCCTGGCCGGCTTTGCCGCACATGCCTATGCCGGTGTCGAGCTTCATGTCGTTGCCGACCATGGTCACGCGGTGCATGGCGTCGGGGCCGTTGCCGATCAGCATCGCGCCCTTGATCGGCTGGGTGATCTTGCCGTCCTCGATCATGTAGGCCTCGGTGCAGCCGAAGACGAATTTGCCCGAGGTGATGTCGACCTGGCCGCCGCCGAAGGAGACGGCATAGACGCCGTTTTTCACGGAGGCGATGATCTCGGCCGGCTCCATGTCGCCGGCGGTCATGTAGGTGTTGGTCATGCGCGGCATTGGCTGGTGCGCGTAGGATTCGCGCCGCCCGTTGCCGGTTGCGCCCATGCCCATCAGCCGGGCGTTCTGGCGGTCCTGCATGTAGCCGACGAGTTTTCCGTCATCGATCAGCACTGTGCGGTTGGTCGGCGTGCCCTCATCGTCGACCGACAGCGAGCCGCGCCGTTCCGCGATGGTGCCGTCGTCGACGACGGTGACGCCCTTGGCCGCCACTTGCTGACCCATGAGACCGGCAAAGGCCGAAGTCTTCTTGCGGTTGAAATCGCCTTCCAGCCCGTGGCCCACGGCCTCGTGCAGCATGACGCCCGGCCAGCCGCTCGAAAGCACGATGTCGAAAGTGCCGGCGGGGGCGGGGATCGCCTCGAGATTGACCAGCGCCTGCCGCAGCGCTTCGCCGGCGGCGCGCTTCCAACTGTCCTCGACGAGGAATTCGCCGAAGCCCTTGCGCCCGCCCATGCCGTATGTGCCGGTTTCCTGGCGGTCGCCTTCGCCGACCATGACCGAGACGTTCACCCTGACCAGCGGCCGGATGTCGCGGACCAGCTGGCCGTCGGCGCGCAGGATTTCGACATGCTGCCAGGAACAAGCCAGCGAGGCGGTGACCTGCCGCACGCGTGAATCGCTGGAGCGCAGCCAGGCGTCGATCTCCTGGAGCAGCTTCGCCTTCGCCTCGAAGCCGGGCGAGGCGATCGGGTTTTCGTCGCTGTAAAGGTGGCGGTTGGTGCGCGGCGGGGCGGCGGCGAGAACGCCCGAATATCCGCTCTTGACCGTGGACACCGCATCGGAGGCCCTGAGCAGCGCTGCTTCCGACAACTCGCTCGAGTGCGCATAGCCGCTGGCCTCGCCGGCCACAGCGCGCAGCCCGAAACCCTGGTCCGTGCTGAAATTCGCGGTCTTCAGCCGGCCATTGTCGAACATCAGCGCCTCGCTCTCGCTGTATTCGAGAAAAAGCTCGCCGTCGTCGGCGCCTTCGATCGTGTCGGTCACGATGCGGCGCAGTCTGTCTTCCGAAACGTCGAATTGGCCGAGGAGGCTGTTCATGGCGCACCCACTATATGACGGGAAATCAGCCCACGATGTAGGCCCGGCGGGCCCGTTCGGCAATGCGCGGCCGGACAATCACTTCGGCAGGGCGGCGAAACCCTCGTCGAAACCGTTGAGGTCGACGGGAATACCGATGCCTTCCTCTGGCGTCTGAAAGACGATGAACGTCGCCGACGTGCCGCCCTTCAGCGTGTCCAGAAGCGGCTTTTCTAGGATGACCTCGGCGTAGCAGCCGTCCTGGAAACAGCGCACGAAATAAGCGCGGCCGATATCCTTGCCGTCGACATTGAGGCCGAGGCCGTTTGGCAGCAGCACGCCGAGCGGGGCGAGAACGCGCAATATCTCGGCCTTGTTGTCGGCGGTGCGCAGCACCACGACCGACAGGCCCATCTCCGGGCGGTCCTCGGCGATCACGTTCTGCATCATCACGCATTGCTCGGCCGTTGCGCCCGCGGGCGTGTCGCAGATGATCGACCACGCGCCATGCGTGGAGCGGATGGCGCCGCTCTGCTGCGCGCCGGCCGGCATGACTGCGGACGACAAGGCGGCGACAAGGACGACTTTCGCCAGGGTTCCCGAAAGCCGAGATTTCATGTTGGCTCCATTGCGAATCACGGCGCCATCCGCCGTAACGATGTCAACTATAGGACAAGAAAGGGGCTGAACCAGCCGGAGGAGTTGAGTTTCTTCGCTTTTCGCGACCGAATCCGCCCGAATTGCGGCCTTGCCCGGTTGCGCCAAAACGCGGCTCTGCGCGCGCAAAAATGCCGCATGACTTCTTCTGCTCCTTTCTTGCGGTTGGATACAGAGTGTGGTTTGAACCTGCGACACCGAGCGATGGGGATTCCCGTCGCGCGGACGGCAATTCTTGGCGCGCCGAGCGCATGGAATCGGGAGACGATGAAGGCGATGAAGAAATTTTTGGCAAGCGCCGGCGCCGCGGCGGTTTCCTTTGTCAGCTCGGCGGTATTTGCGCAGCAGCCGGAGCCCTGGCAGACGCGCTTCCAGCCCGCGGCCACCGACATTATGCGGCAGACCACATGGTTCGAGCAGTACACGCTGTGGTTCATCGTGCCGATCACGCTGCTCGTCCTGGTGCTGCTCGCCTATTGCATCTGGAAATTCCGCGAGAGCGCCAATCCGACGCCCTCGCGCACCAGCCACAACACGCTGATCGAAGTGATCTGGACGGTCGGTCCCGTCATCATCCTGCTTTTCATAGCCGTGCCGTCCTTCCAGCTCCTGACCGCGCAGTACACGCCGCCGGAGGATCCGGCGCTGACGCTGAAGGCGACGGGCAACCAGTGGAACTGGGACTACGAATACCAGATCGAGGAGCCGCTTTCGTTTAACTCGGCGCTGCTTCCCGATGCCGACCGCGCTGCGGCCGGCAAGGAAGATCGCGCGGCCTATCCGCGGCTTCTGGCGGTAGACAATGAAGTGGTGGTGCCGGTCAACACGACCGTTCGCGTCCTGGTGACGGCGAGCGACGTGATGCACGCCTTCGCCATGCCGGCCTTCGGCATCAAGACCGACGCCGTGCCCGGCCGCATCAATGAGATCTGGTTCAAGGCCGAGAAGGAAGGCCTCTATTACGGCCAGTGCTCGGAACTCTGCGGCAAGGACCACGCCTTCATGCCGATCGCCATCCGGGTGGTGACGGACGAGCAGTACAACACCTGGCTGACGGCCGCCAAGGCGGACCTCGCCGGCGCCAACCGGGCGCTGATGGCGGCGCTCGACGGCGCCAACAAGGTAGCGTCCGCCGGCAATTGAGGCCGCGGACGATCAGGAATTGGGAATGGAGCGGAACATGGCAGGCGCGGCAGCTCACGACGACCACGACCACAAGCCCTATCACGGCTGGGTTCGCTGGGTCTATTCCACGAACCACAAGGACATCGGCACGCTCTATCTGATCTTCGCGATCATTGCCGGCATCATCGGCGGCGCGCTGTCGGTGGTCATGCGCTGGGAACTGGCCGAGCCGGGCATCCAGGTTTTCCATGGCCTTGCCGAAATGGTCTACGGCTTCGAGGGCGACGCGGCGCTCGACGGCGGCAAGCACATGTACAATGTGTTCACCACCGGCCACGCGCTGATCATGATCTTCTTCATGGTCATGCCGGCGCTGATCGGCGGCTTCGCCAACTGGATGGTGCCGATCATGATCGGCGCGCCGGACATGGCGTTTCCGCGCATGAACAACATCTCGTTCTGGCTGCTGCCGCCGGCCTTCTTCCTTCTGCTGCTGTCGATGTTCGTGCCCGGCCCGACCGGCGGCTTCGGCGTTGGCGGCGGCTGGACGATCTATCCGCCA
>NZ_AHAM01000256.1 GCF_000236565.1 Mesorhizobium alhagi CCNWXJ12-2
GATCCGGAAGCCCGACCAGTAGGGCGGGCGCGGGATGTCGCCGAAAGCGTAGCGGGCAGTGTATTCGGCCACCGCTTTTTCGAGCGCGAAGCGGCTTTCGAGCGGGCGCGACTGCTTCGACGCCCAGGCGCCGATTCGGCTGCCGCGCGGCCGCGTCGCATAATAGGCGTCGGCTTCGGCATCGCTGACGATCTCCACCGGCCCGCGCACGCGCACCTGGCGGCGCAGCGACTTCCAGTGGAAGCACATTGCCGCCTTCATCGAGGACAGGATCTCTCGGCCTTTGATGCTTTCGAAATTGGTGTAGAAAACAAAACCCTGCTCGTCGAAACCCTTGAGCAGCACCATGCGGACGTCCGGCATGCCGTTCTCGTCCACGGTCGCCAGCGCGACGGCGCTGGGGTCGTTCGGCTCGCTTTTCACCGCATCGTCGAGCCATTCGGCAAAGAGCCGGAACGGCTCCGCAGCCTCGGTGAAGTCACCGCTTGTTAACTCTGTCTGGCTCATAGTTTCAGCTCGTATTCATCGGGTTCGGGGAGATTGCCGATTGTCGCGCGCCGCGCAAGCGTCTGGAGGCTATTTCCTGCATTCGCTGCGGCGGCAAGGCCTCAATGCGGCGCTTTTGGCGGCCCTGCTGCCGCTCTGCGCCTGCGCGTCGGGCGGCTTCAGTCTCGAAAAGGCCGAGATCGACCGGACCATCCTGACCGGCGATGTTTCGGAACGTGGCGCGCCGATCGCCGACCCGGAGCGCCTTTCCGACGAGGCAACCATCCGCAATGCCGTGTCGTCGGCCGATATGGAACTCGGCGGGGTGCCGCTGCCATGGGCCAATGCCGGCACCGGTTCGCGCGGCACGATCACCGCGCTGGCCGAGCACAAGGACAGGGGCGCGCTTTGCCGGCGCTTCACCACCTCGCGCGAGAGCTTCGACGGCGTCAGCCTTTACCAGGGCGAGGTCTGTATGGTCGCGCCCGGTGCATGGCGGATGGAGTCCTTCAAAGCCTTGTAAGGTCGCCAGCGGCACTGGAATCTCTTCCTACGCAGGCGCATATAGTGCGCACAATCTGAATTTTTGCAGGCAGGAAGCATGCGCGATCCGTATGAAGTTTTGGGCGTTGCGAAGAACGCATCGGCCAAGGACATAAAATCGGCCTTCCGGAAGCTCGCCAAGAAGCACCATCCGGACCAGAATCCCGATCCGAAATCCAAGGACCAGTTCGCAGCCGCGAGCCAGGCCTACGAGATTCTCGGCGACGAGAAGAGTCGCGCGGCGTTCGACCGCGGCGAAATCGACGCTTCAGGCAAGCCGCGCTTCCAGGGTTTCGAAGGCCGTCCGGGGGGCCCGGGCGGCGATCCTTTTGCGGGTTTCCGGCGGCAACAGGGACCTGGCGGCGCTCGCTTCGAGTTCAGGACCAGCGCGCCGGGCGGCGATCCCTTCGGCGGCGCCGACATATTCTCCGAACTCTTCGGCGAGGCTTTTTCGCAACGGCCGGGCGCAAGCCCCGGCGCGGGGATGGGCGCCGGCATGAGGCGGCAGGCGGCTGATCTCAACGCCACGCTCGACGTAAGCATCGAGGAGGCGGCGACTGCGGCCAAGGTCAATGCGATGTTCCCCGACGGGCGCAAGCTCGCGGTGAAGCTGCCGCGCTATGTCGAGGACGGCCAGACGATCCGGCTGAAAGGGCAGGGCGAGCAGGGTCCGGGCGAGCCGGGCGATGCTCTGGTGAAGATCCGCTTCCGCCGCCACCCTCGCTACCGCGTCGAGGGCCGCAATCTTCACGCTGACCTGCCCGTTTCTCTAGCCGACGCTGTGCTCGGCGCAAAAGTGCCGGTCGAGACGCCGACTGGCCGACTGTCGCTCAGCGTGCCGCCCTGGTCGAGTTCCGACAAGGTTCTGCGCCTCAAGGGCCGCGGCCTGCCGGAAAAAATCGGCGGCAACGCCGATCTTTATGCGCATGTCCGCATCATGCTGCCCGAGCACGGGGACGAGGAACTGGAAGCGCTGATGAAGAAGCGCACGTGACGCACCGGGCGCGCGGCAGAACAAAACACCCGCGACGGCGTTTGGCGAGTTACTGCTGACCAAGCGGAGCCGTGACGGCCATGCCGGATTTCGCCACCTATCTCGCTTTCCTCGCTGCCGTGCTTGCCTATCAGTTGTCCGGCCCCGGTCCCGATATGCTGCTCGTCATGAGTCGCGGCGTCGGACAGGGTCGTCGCGCGGCGCTTTCGACGGCGCTCGGCTGCGTCGCGGCCGGAGTGATCCAGATTCCGCTGCTCGCGCTCGGCCTTGCCTCGCTTGTCGCGTCGTCGCCGGTGGCCTACGAGGTACTGCGCTGGGCGGGAGCCGCCTACCTGATCTGTCTCGGGGTCGGCCTTTTGCTTCCACGCCGGAATGCGGCACACGTGGAGAGCGTGGTCGACCCGACACCCGGCGTCGCATGGGGCTCGGCATTCCGGCAGGGCATGGTCTGCAATCTGACCAATCCCACGGTGCTGACATTCATGCTGGCCATCCTGCCGCAATTCGTCGATCCCTCGTCCGGTCCGGCTGGACTGCAACTGCTGGTTTTGGGGGCTACTATGAAGGGCACCGGCCTGCTGACGCTCGGGTCGGTCGCTCTGGCCTCCGGTGCGGTAGGCGGCTGGCTCTCCCGCCACAGCCGGTTGCTGGGATGGCAG
>NZ_AHAM01000255.1 GCF_000236565.1 Mesorhizobium alhagi CCNWXJ12-2
TTCCGCCAGGCGCAGTTGCGTCCGAACCCCCACCCCTAACCCCTCCCCTCAAGGGGGAGGGGGATGCCCCGGTCCTGCGCCTCTTCGCCGAAGGCTCCTATGAACTCGTGCCGCACGACAATATGCGCAAGACCATCGCCCGCCGGCTGGTCGAGGCGAAGTCGACCATCCCGCATTTCTATCTCACCCTCGACTGCGAACTCGACGCACTGCTTGCGCTTCGGGCGCAGTTGAATGCCGCCGCTCCGGTGAAGAAGACCGAAAAGGGCGAGGCTCCCGCCTACAAGCTCTCGGTCAACGATCTGATCATCAAGGCGCTGGCGCTGGCGCTGCGCGACGTGCCGACGGCCAATGTCTCGTGGACCGAGACGGCCATGGTGCAGCACAGGCATGCCGATGTCGGTGTCGCGGTGTCGATCCCCGGCGGGCTGATCACGCCGATTATCCGCAAGGCCGACGAAAAGACGCTGTCGGTGATCTCCAACGAGATGAAGGACATGGCGGCAAGGGCGCGCAACAAAAAGCTGAAGCCGGAGGAATACCAAGGCGGCACCACGGCCGTCTCCAATCTCGGCATGTTCGGCATCAAGGATTTTTCCGCCGTCATCAACCCGCCGCACGCGACGATCCTGGCGGTCGGGGCGGGCGAGGAGCGGGCGGTGGTGAAGAATGGCGAAGTGAAGATCGCCACGATGATGTCGGTGACGCTGTCGACCGACCACCGCGCGGTCGACGGCGCGCTGGGCGCCGAACTCCTCGGCGCCTTCAAGCGGCATATCGAGAACCCGATGGGAATGCTGGTTTAGGGCAGCTAACCGGCGGCCGCTCCGATACCTTCTGTATGAAAACCCAGCTTCGCCAACTGCAGCCCGACCTCGTTCCAGTTCGCGCAGGTCGCCGCCGCGCCATAAGCCGTCAGGCGTGCGCCGTGTTCGGGATAGGTGTGGCCGCCGCCGGTATAGCCGATGGCGGTCATGCCGGCCGCGACCGCGCCCTCGATGCCGAACGGGGAATCCTCGATCACCACGCAGTCCGCCGGGTTTGCGCCCATTTTCTCGGCGGCGTGGAGGAAAATGTCCGGAGCGGGCTTGCCGCGCCTGACCATCGACGAACTGTAGATGGACGAGCCGAAAAACCGCGCCAGCCCGGTGATGCCGAGGCTGTGGTTTATGCGCTCGACCGACGACGACGACGCCACGCAGCGTTCGACCGCAAGTGAATCCAGGAACGGCATGATGCCGTGGGTCGGTTTCAATTCTTTGGTGAACAGGATCTTCGTCTCGGCCCAGATGTCGTCGTCAGCGTGCTCCGGAAACTGATGGCCGGTCAGTTCCCTGATCCTGACGATAATGTCTGACTGCTTCATGCCTACGCACTGCGCGATGATGTCCGCGCCGACGCCGCTCATGCCGTGCTTCTCGTAGACGCGCTCATAGGCGCGGGCGGCCAGCGGCTCGCTGTCGACCAGAACGCCGTCGCAGTCGAAAATAATCAGCTTCGATCGCGCCACGCGCTTCTCCCCGACAATTCAAAAATCGCGCACATCGCTATCCACAAAAAACCAGGTGTTCAATAGACGGGATTGCTGCCCTGCCGAATAGAGGCTCAAAGCTGCGGGAGGGCGCTGCGGCGCGATGCGCCCAGCGCCTGCTGCATGGCCTGCCGGGCCTGCGCGCGGTCGGGCGCAATCCAGTTGGGCTCGGTGCCTAGAAAGCGGTCCAGGAAGGCGACGGCATAGGCAGGCATCTCGGTGACGTTCTCGCGATACGACCACCAGGTGCGCAGATCGTCGGCGCATTTGTCGATCGTCGGCATACGCCCGAATTCCTGCTCGTAGATCGCCGCGATCGCCGACACGCAATAGTTGGTGTAGAGAAAACCCTCCGGCCAGAACCGTACGATCTCCAGCGCTTCCGGGTTGGCGGCATCCTTGTTCAGGCTATCGAGGCCGGAAACCAGCCGGGCCGGCTCCTGCCGAATCAGTTCGCGCAGAACCAGGCCGGCGGCGAAGACGATGAAATCTGCCCGATCCACCTGCGCAAAACGCTTCTGCGCCTCCATGATCTCGACCCAGTCGAGAAAGGCCCGCGTCAGCTTCGTCTCGTCGATCTCGAAGCGCAGGCCATAGGTCGCCGAGACTTCCCGGGCACTGGCGCGGAACGTCGCCCTGAACCAGCGCAACTGCCGCAGCCGATGCCGAAGGTCGGGCATCAGGGCCAATTCGTCCTTGAACCGCAAATCCATTGTTCAGGGCATCCTTTTCCAGCAGAATCTAGCACGGCTGCCTGATAAACCAAATCGGTCCACCGCTTTGTGACAGGTTTGATACGTCACGATATCATACATATTGACATCGCAGGAAACAAATGTTCTCTAATTGAAGCCGTGCCGCGCCACGTCAGCGCGGCTCGGCAAATCCTCGGGAGGAGGAGAAATATGGCGATCTGGCAATGGGGATTGCTGCTGCTGGTGGTGGTCTGGGCGCTTCAGTCGCTCGGCGTCTGGGTCCAGATGCGGCACTACTCCGGGGTCTTCAAAGGCATCACCGAAAAATACAGCGACGGCTTCGTCGGCGCCGGCAACCATCGCGGGCGCTTCGGCAAGGGAACCATCGTCCTCGTCGTCGTGACGCCCGATCTGATCGTGCGCCGCTTCCTGGCGATGAGCGGGCGCTCCGTGTTCGCGAAATTCAAGAGACACGAAGAATTCGAGGGTGTCGCCCTCGACAAGCTCCGGTCCGATCCCGCGGTTTTGGGTGAGGGGGAACCCGGTGTGGCCGAGGCCGTGAAACGGGCGATCGAGCAGATCGACCGCGCGCGGTCGGAGCCGGTCAAGCAGCCGGGCCTGTCCGGCTTGAACACAGCACGCGCATAGAGGACTGCCGCGAGCCGGGGGGACAAAGCCGGCAAGGGCTGGATAGAGGAGGAGAAATGTCCATAGTTTCAATGTTGGCGCAGCATGCCGACATGGCCGTTCAGAACCTGCATATCGCGGGTTCTGTGGTTTCGGATGCTGCATTGCACGGCAAGCTCGCCGCCGGACACAGCGCGAACGATTTTGTCGTTCTCGCCCAGGCCGAGGGCGGCATAAGCGTCGAGGAATTCCGGCAGAAGCTGGAAAACGTCCAGCAGGAGGAGCAGCTCGGCTGGCTGACCGCCGTCGGCAAATACTTCATCGGCATTTTCCAGAAGGGCGGCGAGGTCTTTGCCGGTTTCGTTACCGGCATCATCCCGACGCTCGTCGTGCTGATGACGGCGTTCTACGCCATCACCGAACTGGTCGGCGAAGAGCGCGTGCACGGGCTTGCCCGCGGTGCGGGCAGGATCGCGCTGACCCGCTACACGGTGCTGCCGCTGCTGGCGGTGTTCTTCCTGACGAATCCGATGGCCTACACTTTCGGATCGTTCCTCGAGGAAAAACACAAGCCGGCCTTCTACGATGCGGCGGTGTCCTACGTTCACCCGCCGCTCGGCCTGTTCCCGCACATCAATCCGGGCGAATATTTCGTCTGGGGCGGCGTGCTGGTCGCGCTTCTCGAACTGGAGCGCAGCGGCGCAGTGCCTTCCGGCTACCACATCAACGTCGCCATCTGGTACGCCATCGTCGGCCTCATCGTCATCCTGCTCAAGGGCATGCTGACCGAACGCATCACAGCCATCATGGCGCGCCGCCAGGGCGTCGAGCTGTAATCGGGGGAGGGCGAAATGGTTACCATGACCAAGACCTACAAGGCGGTAAAGATCTCTCGCGGCTCGGGAGGCTGGGGCGGTCCGCTCGTCATCCAGCCGACCGAACAGCGCAACAAGGTTGTGTCGGTTACCGGGGGCGGGATCCATCCGGTGGCGAAGCTCATCGCCGACATGACCGGGGCAGAAGCAGTCGACGGCTTCAAGGCGCCGCCGATCGAAAGCGAAATGGCGGTTGTTGTCGTCGACTGCGGCGGAACCGCGCGCTGCGGCGTCTATCCGCGCAAGCGCATCCCGACCGTCAATCTGACGCCGGTCGGCCAGGCGGGGCCGCTCGCCCAGTTCATCACCGAAGACATCTACGTCTCCGGGGTGAAGGCCAACAACATCGCTATGGCGGACGGGTCTGAGCCGGTCACGACCGCGGGTGCAGCCACCGGCGCCGGCCCGAGCCCGACGGGCTCTCCGGCGGTGAGGGCGGCCGACGCGGCGCCAGAAAGCGAAGGCGGGCTTGTCGGGCTGATCAGTTCGATCGGCCGCGTCATGGGCCGCGTCGTTGGCATCTTCTTCAATGCCGGCCGGCGCACCATCGACCAGGTGATCCGCAACGTGCTGCCGTTCATGGCCTTCGTGACCATGCTCATCGGCTTGATCCTCTATACAGGCATCGGCGATGTGCTGGCCCAGCCGATGGGTCCGCTGGCCAACAACATTGTCGGACTGCTGATCATCTCGGCGATCTGCGGCCTGCCGTTCCTTTCGCCCATTCTCGGGCCGGGAGCGGTCATTGCGCAGGTGATCGGCGTAGCCATCATCGGCCCGCAGATAGCCAACGGCACGATCTCTCCCGCAATGGCCCTGCCGGCGCTGTTTGCCTACAACACGCAGGTGGGCTGCGACTTCGTTCCGGTCGGCCTGGCGCTCGGCGAAGCAAAACCCAAGACGATCGAGATCGGCGTCCCGGCGGTTCTGATCAGCCGTCAGATCATGGGGCCGGTGTCCGTGCTGATCGCATGGGTGTTCAGCCTGTTCGTGCTCTAGAACCTGCCCAAATTCTGTTCCGGCGACCTGCAAAGGCTCGCCGGGGCAGGCATCGAAGGAAGAAGAAGGCGATCATGACAGTTCTCTTGCGGACACGGATCACGGAGATCGGGCCCGAGGTGGCGGATCTCGCCGAAGGCGGCGTGGTCATCCTGTTTGCAGACGGCTCGCCGTCGGAACTCGCGGAAGTCTCCGTGCTCCACAAGACGGAGCAGGGGCCGAGCGACGGCGCACCTCAAGCCGGCGCATCGATCGCGATCGGACCGCTGTCGGCCACGATCACCGCTGTCGGCCTGACGGCTTGGAGCAAGGTACGCGAGATCGGCCATGTGGTGATCTCGTTCAACGGCGCTGCCGAGGCCGAGCGGCCGGGCGAAATCTGCGCCTCGAAGGTCGACCGAGAATCGCTGGTGGCCGCCCTGAAAACCGACGCGGTCATCGAGATCGCCGCCTGACCTGGTTTGCGTTGCCGCTTGCGGTGGTGGCGCTCCCGAATACAGAGTATGCGCCATGGAACGCTCGACCATCGTCAGAGTGCATGAAGGATTGCACGCCCGCCCGGCAACGCGGTTCGTCAAGCTCGCCAAGAGCTTCGAATCCGACGTCGAGATCGTCAAGGACGGCAAGGCGGCGAGCGCCAAGAGTTCGGTGAAACTGATGCTGCTCGGCGTCAAGGAGGACCAGGAAGTCACTGTCCGCGCCACCGGCGCCGACGCGATCGAAGCAGTGGAGGCGCTGATCGGCTATCTGGAAAACCCGCTGTCGGGTCTCGATGGGGATGCAGCTGCTCAGAGCGATGCGGCCCCGGCCGTCGCGGAATCGGCACCGGCTGCGCCGGTTGATGCTCCAGAGCCGGCCGCGATGGCGGATGGAACGCTGCGCGGCATAGCCGCGAGCGAAGGAGTGGCTATCGGCCCGGCCTTCACGCACTTTCCGCCTGAAATCCGGGCGGAAGGCCGTGAACTTGCAGCCGGCGAAATTCCCGCCGAGATCGAAAGGCTGAGGAAGGCGATAGCAGCGGTCCAGCGGCGAATGGACAAGGCGCTGGCTGAGAACAGCCTGTCGGCGGGCGACCGCGGCATCATCGCCGCGCTGAAGGATATTGCGGCGGACGAGACTCTGACCGGCGAGGCCGAAACGCTGGTCGTCAGGGGCGTCGACGCGGTCTCCGCAGTGATCAGCGCGACATCGAAGATCGCGTCGGAATTCGGCGGCGTCGACGATCGCTATCTGAATGCGCGGGCCGACGACGTCCACGCCGTCGGCCGGCAGATCTGCCTCGCACTGCTAGGGCAGGACGATGTCAGCCTCGAAAACATCCCACAGGGCGCGATCCTGATCGCCGACGACATCGGCGCATGGGATCTGGCGCGCGCGCCGTTGAAGCGTATCGGCGGCGTGGTCTGCGGCCATGGCGGCGCGACTTCGCATATCGCCATCATCGCGCGGTCGCATGGCATACCCGCCGTGCTCGGCCTGGGCGAGCGGGTCAACGCGCTGCGCGAGGCAAGGGAAGTAGCCCTCGACGGCGACGCCGGCCATGTCATCGCCGACCCGGATGATGCCGTCCGCGCCGACTTCGCCCGGCGCGTGGGCGAGGCAGCCAAGGAACGCAATGCTCTGACGGCTTTCCGGGATGTCACGCCGAAGCTGGCGGACGGCACGGTCATCGAGGTCGCCGCCAATATCGGCTCGCTGGAGGAGATCGACGCAGCGCTGGAAGCGGGCGCGATGGGCGTCGGCCTGTTCCGCACCGAACTCCTGTTCATGCGCCATATGCATCTTCCTTCGGAGGACATGCAGGCCGAGACTTATTCCGCGCTGGCGCGCGCCTTCGCACCGCATCCGGTGATCGTCCGCACGCTCGATATCGGCGGCGACAAGCCGATCGCGGGGATAGAATTTCCGGAGGAGGAGAATCCCTTCCTCGGATGGCGCGGTATCAGGATGTGCCTCGACCGGCCCGACATCTTCAAGCGCCAGCTGCGCGCGCTGCTGCGGGCGGCGGTCCACGGCAACGTCAAGGTCATGCTTCCGATGGTGTCGGAGATGGACGAGGTGCGGCGGACGAAGGTGCTGATCGCTGAATGTGCGGCCGAACTCAACGCGGAGGGCGTGCCTCACGCGATGTTCCCGCTCGGCGTGATGATCGAAACGCCCGCCGCCGTCCTCATAGCTCCGGCGCTGGCGCGCGAGGTGGATTTCTTTTCCATCGGCACCAACGATCTGACGCAATATGTCATGGCCGCGGATCGCCTCAACCCGACCGTGGCGAAGCTCAACGATGTCGCCAACCCGGCAGTGATGTCGGCGATCGAGATGACCGCGCGGGCAGGCGTCGAAGCAGGCATCATGGTCGGCATGTGCGGCGAGGCCGCCGGCCGCCCCGATCTCATCCCGGCCTTCATCCGCATGGGCCTGACGGAACTCAGCATGAGCCCCGCCTCGATCCCGCGCGCCAAGAAAGTGATCGCCGACCTGAAAGCCGCCGGAGGTTAAGGCAGATGGGCGAGCAGCACGGCGAACACGGTCGTCAATTCGCCGAGCCGATCTGCCTTGCCGTAGGCCTGGACGATGCGGTCATGGCGGACATCCGCGGCCAGCATGGTGATCTCCAGCATGTCGGCGGCCGCCAGATCGTCCGCGCCGATGGTCGCAAGCCCGCAGGCCAGCGCAAGCGGCGCCAGGAAACGGATCTCCAGATCGAGGTTCCGGCCGCCGCCCTGTGCGCCCTCATTGAAGCGGATCGGGCGATGCTCGACGAGTTCGATCAGCAGCGCCGCGCAGAGCACCGCGGCTACCGCAATGCGCTCGTCCGGCTCCGCAGCGACATCCAGTTCGGCGATGAGATCGGCATGCCGCTTGCGCATCGAAGCGTGCGCGGCGGCGAGGCTCGCTTCGTAGATGCGGGGGGCGCCGGCGGTCTTCCTGGTCGCGATCGCCTTGGCGAGATAATACATGTCGCGCCGGAACGCCCGCTCGCCGTCCAGCGAGGGACTGCGGCCATTGCTGCGGAAGTAGTGGTCGAAGCTCCTGACCGTCGCGGCGTCGGCACTTGCCGGGCGCTCATGCGGCACGAGCGCTTCGGCAAGCGACATGGCGTCATCGACGACGCTGGCGGCATGTCCAAGGAGATCCTCCAGACCCTTGGCCGGCGAGGAAGGCGAACTGCGCCCCTCCGCCTCCACGGCGGCATTCCGCGCGTGATCGTGGCGGCTCTGGCGGATGACGTGGCGCACGTCCCGCAGCCGGTCCTTGAGGTTGACGCGGACATCTTCGGAAATCTGTCGGAGCATTTCAGGTCGCCTCGGCACTTCTCCCGGCGGCGGGCCCAGCGCCCATCGCCATGCACAAGAATTGTTTCTACCGATTGGTAGATCAATAGGCGATACTGCGCCAGCGCGCAGAATCGGTAGGGCCGAAGGATCGGGGGACGGAAGTGGCGAAGCGACGGTCGAATGGCGGAACCGGAGGTGCGGCGGGCGAAGCCGGCATTGCCGAGCAACAGGTGAGCGAGAGCAGGACCGACCGCCTCCGGATCCGCGCGGCCTGGATGTATTTCATCGAGCAGATGACGCAGAACGAGATCGCCGAGGTGCTTGGTGTCGGCCGCGTCACCATCGTGCGCATGCTTGCAGAGGCGCGCGCGCGCAACGAGATCAAGATAGCCATCGAAAGCGAGTTGAGCGAACTCGTCAGGCTCGAGCGCGCGCTGGAAAAGACCTTCGGCATCCAGCAGGCTTTCGTGGCGCCGCTTTCCAAGCCAGAGGCCGACCCGATCCCGGCGATTTCCGCCAAGACCGGCGCTTATCTTTCGGAGGCGATGAAGTCGAGCATGCGCGTCGGCGTCGGCTGGGGCCGCACTCTTTTCAGCACATTGTCCTTCATCACGCCAAAGTCCCTGTCGGACTTCAAGGTGATTTCGCTTCTCGGTGGCGTCGGCGTGGCTCGACAGATCAATCCGGCTGAGTTCGCCTGGCGGTTTGCGCAGACCTTTCAGGGCGAGGGTTACCTGATCCCCGCGCCGGCGGTTGTCGACAGCGTCGAGACAAAAATCGCCCTTATCGACCGCTGCGGCCTGCAGGATATCTTCCGCATGACCGATGATCTCGACGCCGTTCTGCTGAGCATCGGCGGCATCAGGTCGGCGACGACGTTCTACCGCGGCGGGTACCTCAAGGAAGCCCAGAGGGAGGAACTGATCGCGCGCGGTTCGGTCGGCGATCTGCTCTTCCACCCGTTCGACATAGACGGCCAAATCGTCGACCATCCGATCAACGGCGTGGTCATGTCGGTGGATGTCGAGCGGCTGCGCCGAGCGCCGCTCCGCATCCTGACCTCCGGCGGCCCGGAAAAGATCGAGGCGCTGCTCGGCGCCATGAGCTTGATCGCGCCGACAGTGCTGATAACCGACGAGGAAAGCGCGCGGCGGGTGCTGGAATTGCATGCCGCTCGGGAGGGGCGGCAGTAGCGCGCATCAGCTTTCGGGGTACCGCTGCGAGCCGAACCCTGCCATCGTCGCCTTCACTTCGCGGGTGATCCAGCGCTTGAATTCGAGGACCTTGGCGCTTTGCCGGCCGGATGCCCGCGTCACGAGATAGTAGCCGAGACCGCTGGCGACCGTGACGCCGAACGGTGCGACCAACCGGCCGTCGGCCAGCGCGTCCGCAGCCAGCAACTGCCACGCCAGCATGACGCCCTGGCCGGCGATCGCCGCCTCAAGGCAAAGCACCGGGTCGGTAAAGGTTGCACCCGGAAGCGGCGTGACCGGCTCGCCCCCGGCCGCCGCGAACCAGCGGTCCCAACTGAGCATGGTGTTTTCGTCCTGGATTACGGAAACGTGAGCGAGGTCGGCCGGCGAGCGCAGCCGCTTCGCGAGTTCGGGCGAGCAGACCGGAAAGATCTCCAGCGGAAGCAGGAGTTCGGCCCGCACGCGCGGCCAGTTGCCTTCGCCCATGCGGATGGCGAGCTCGACATCGGAGTGCTCGAGGTCGACGAGACGCGTCGAGGCGTCGATCCGCAGAAGGATTTCGGGGTGGAGCGCGAAGAAGCGGCTGAGCCTCGGCACCATCCAGCGCGACGCGAAAGCAGGCGGCACCGACACGACCAGAGTGTTGGTCGCCTGCTCGTCGGCCATCGCCACCGCCTGCGCGAGTTCGTGGAACCCAACCGAGAGCCGCGCGGTGAATAAGGCGCCAAACGCTGTCGGCGTCAGTCCGCCGCTCGTACGCTCGAACAGTTTCTTGCCGAGTTGCAATTCGATCCGGCCGATCTGCTGGCTGACTGCGCTGGGCGAGACGCCGAGTTCTTCGGCGGCCTTGGCGAGCGACCCGCAGCGGGCCGCCGCTTCCGCGGCGCGCAGGCCATTCAAATGCACGGAGTTGAGGTTCATGGCTTTAGATTTTCTAACGTTCTGCTCGACATTTCTGGATTGAAAATCGCCGGATTAGGCAGATCATACAGTCATTGAACCAGATGGGGCGAGAAAAACATGAAGATTTTCTCAATCAGAGCCAGAGCGGCGGGCGAGACGCGGAGAAGGCCGCGCGATATGTCAGCCGGCGAAGAAAGCTGGATACTCGACCCGCTGTCGCACCCGGCTGTCGAGGCGATGACGGAGCGCGAACTGGCCGACCTGCCGTTCAACCGCGGTTATCGCGGCGCGCCGGAATGCTTGGGCGAACGGTGCAGCGGCTGAATTCGCCTCGCTAAACCAGCGACTGAAGCACCTTGGTAGGGCGCTTCGGCTTTGCGGCTGGTCCAACGGGAAGGCGAGCGCCGCTATTGTATGCTCGGCCGACGGCAATATTGTCGCGCCATGGTTTCGAGCCCCGCGCCTCCGCTCCGTTTCGCCATCGCCGGCATGATAGCGATGGCGGTCGCCATGGGCTTCGGGCGCTTCGTCTATACGCCGATCCTGCCCGGCATGATGGACGAACTCGGCCTGTCTTCGGCCGATGCAGGGCTGATCGCTTCGGCCAACTATCTGGGCTATCTGGTCGGCGCCATCGTCGCGGCGGGCGGTTGGGCCCATGGCGGCGAACGGGCGCTGATGCTCGGCGCGCTGGCGGCGAGCGCGCTGCTCTCGGCGCTGATGGGCCTGAGCGACAGTCTGCCGGTCTTCCTGCTGATCCGCTTCCTGGCGGGACTGGCCAGCGCCTTCGTCATGGTATTCCTGACCAGTATCGTCTTCAGCCATCTGGCGGTAGCCAAGCGCAGTGATTTGCAGGCCATGCATTTCGGCGGCGTCGGCGTCGGCATTGCGGTCTCGTCGGCGATGATGGCTGTCCTGCTTGCCGCCGGTTCGCACTGGCCCGCAGGCTGGTTGTGGTCGGGCGTGATTTCGGCCGCCGGCTTCGCAGTGGTCGCGCTGCTCATCGATCGCGGCCCGCTGACCGTAGGGCCTGCCCGTCGCGAGCCGCGCCTGCCCAAAAGTGCGGCACTCGCCAAGATCATCCTCGCCTACGGCATATTCGGCTTCGGCTATATCGTCACCGCCACCTTCCTGGTGGCGATCGTGCGCCAGGGCGACGCCGGCCGGCAGTTCGAGGCGCTGGTCTGGCTGGCGACGGGGCTGGCCGGCATCCCGTCGGTCTGGCTGTGGAACCGCATCGCCGCGCGCGCCGGGCTGACGGCGACATTTGCCGTCGGCTGCATCGTGGAGGCTGTGGGCGTGACCGCGAGCGTCGCGTTCGGCGGTTTCGCCGGCCCCCTCCTCGGAGGCGTGCTGCTCGGCGGCACATTCATCGCCGTCACCGCGCTCGGTCTGCAGATCGGGCGGCTGCTTGCGCCGGAAGCGCCGCGCCGGGTGCTGGCGCTGATGACCGCTTCGTTCGGGGTGGGGCAGATCCTTGGGCCGATCGCGGCGGGCTGGGTCGCAGAGTGGACGGGAAACTTCGTCGCGGCCTCGATCGGCGCGGCTGTCGCGCTACTCTTGGCCGGCGGCATCGGCTACGACGCCGGAAGAAAGCAGAAGCTGGGCCGATAAACATCTGCCTGATTCTGCCGCAATGCGCTGTCAGGGGGATATTTCATTCGCGGGTATTCTGTGACATGCCCGCAAGCGCACTGCCGATTTGCCCCCACAGGAACTAGCCGAAATGTTCGTATCGTTTTTCCCGCAGCCGAAGCTGTTCTTCATTTCGGCGGCCGTCTGGAGCCTGGCGCTCGTTATTGTGTGGTTCTTGGGCGGGGAACAATTGGCCGCCGTTCTCGGCTGGCCGGCGGCGGCTGCAGACGTGCCGCCCATCATTGAGCCGTCACGCTTCCTGACGGCGCAATACCTCTGGTTCTACGTCTACTTTGCCGCGGGTATCGGCCTCTTCTATCTTTTTTGGGCGTGGTATGCGCCGCATCCGTGGCAAAGCTGGTCGATTCTTGGATCAGGCTTGGTCATTTTCGTCACCAATTTCTCTGTGCAGGTAAGTGTCGCGCTGAATGATTGGCGCGGCATGTTCTACGACATGGTGCAGAGGGCGTTGACAACGCCCGGAGCGGTCGCGCCGGCAGAGCTTTATTATGGCGTATGGCAGTTTCTCTCGCTGGCACTAATTGGCATTACGGTGGCAGTGCTCAACCTCTTCTTCGTCAGGCACTACGTTTTCCGCTGGCGTACCGCGATGAACGAATATTTCACGTCGTACTGGTCGCGGCTGCGCCACATCGAAGGTGCATCGCAGCGTGTCCAGGACGATACAATGCGCTTTTCCGGGACAATGCAGGGGCTCGGCGTCAATTTCATCGATTCGGTGATGACACTGATTGCGTTCCTACCTTTGCTCGCATCTCTGTCGGTTCATATCGAGACGTTGCCGCTCGTTGGATCGATCCCATATCCGCTCGTAGTCGCAGCCGTTGGCTGGTCGCTGTTCGGCACATTTTTGTTGGCTGTGGTTGGCATCAAGCTGCCCGGTCTCGAGTTCAAGAATCAACGTGTCGAGGCCGCGTTCCGCAAGGAGCTGGTTTTCGGAGAGGACGATGCCACTCGCGCCCAACCGCCAACTCTGGCCCAACTTTTCGGCAACGTGCGAAGGAACTACTTCCGCCTCTATGCGCACTACGTCTACTTCGACGTGGTACGCTATCTGTACATCCAGGCGGATGCTGTCTTCGCTACTCTGATTCTCGTTCCCACGGTCGCAATCGGGAGAATCACCTTGGGTGTGTTTCAGCAGACCGTCGCTGCTTTCACCCAGGTCGCAAATTCCTTCCAGTACCTGGTCAATTCGTGGCCGACGATCGTGGAACTGATCTCGATCTACAAACGCCTGCGCGCCTTCGAAGCGACACTGGAGGGCGCCCCCCTGCCGGAGATCGATCGGACCTATCTGGAGCGCGAGGAGAAACTCGGGGAGGAAGCAGCTACCGCCGAATGACTCGAGGCGAAAGGCTCTCAGCCGCCGAGGCCGGGTTCGGTTTTGGCTGGCTCGGCCCGATTACGCCCCAACCAGGCCTCGTGGCTCAAGCACTCGACATCCCGCTTCACGCAGATCTCTTCGGCGAAGCGTTCCAGCGCGCGCCAATAGGCGCCACCATTCATCAGCGTGAAGTGGAAGCCGATCTGCAGCGGGACGCGCTCGCCGGAATATTGCACCTCGAAGGCGGCGCGAAATGCTTCAAGCGCGCGCGTCTCGAACGCCGCTGCCTCGCCGGCGCGTTCAAGACCGCCCGAGTGGCGCACGAACAGATTGTAGTCCATGGCGATCACCCGCCGCGAAGCCGGCCCTTCGCTGATCTGCGGCAGGGCGAAACGGGTCACCCCGCCAGCCCCTTCCGGTTCCGCCGGCCCGCGCGAAACACCGCTCGCGTCATAGGCGAATTTCGCCTCGGATAGCGCCGCGTAGAGCGCCTTGCTCGTCGATAGATAGGGCGCACGAAAGCCGGAGATTTCGGTCTCCGCGAATTTTCGCCAGTCCGCCGGTTCGCGGGCGATGCCGTTAATCGCATAGGCGTCGCGCAGGATGGTCGAGAACGATGCGAATTCGTTCAGCCAGTCGGCCTTGCTCCAGTTCTTGCCGTCGAAATGGCCGCAGCCATGGCTGGCGATCTCATGGCCCTCCGAGCGCGCCAGCCGGATTTGCGCGAGCCGCGCGGCCACCTCCTCTTTCGACTGAGCGAAGCCGACATTGGATTTGCCTGCGCCCTTGCCGGGCGCGTGGTATTCACGGCGCGTTTCCTTCGACAGCAGGAATACGCAGGACAGGAAATAGGTGAAGCGCGCTCCGGTGCGGGCCGCGAGCGTGCGGCTGCGCTGCCATTGCGCCAGGTCATGCGCGCCGTCGAAAGAGATGATGACGTGCTGGATCGGCCGGGCGCCGGAATGAGCGACACTTGAAACGGGGACGGAAAGAAGGGCGCAAGCGGCGACACAAACGCGGAACGCAATGGACATTGGCATCAATTCTGAAAAGGCATGAAACGGATCGGCAAACGGCTAGGGCCGGAATGTGGCCGAGGTTGGATGGCCTGTCGCCGTGCCATAGGCAAGGGCGTAGCAGCGCGATAGGATGCCGCGTTCGTTGGTACGGGGGAGGCCGCGATGGTTCCGCTCATTCTGGGTTTGATAATCTTTCTGGGCATCCACTCGGTTCGCATCGTCGCGCCCAAATGGCGCGACCGGCAGATGGCGGCGATGGGCGAGGGGCGCTGGAAAGGTATCTACTCGCTGGTTTCGGCGGCCGGGCTGGTTCTCCTTATCTGGGGCTACGGCAGGGCATGGGAGGTGGCGCCGATCCTCTACGAGCCGCCGGTCTGGATGAAGCACACGGCCGCGCTGCTGATGTTCTTCTCCTTCGTCTCGCTGATGGTGTTCAGCTTTCCAGCCGGACGCCTGAAGCCGATGCTCAAGCACCCGTTCCTGGTTGCGGTGCAAATCTGGGCTGTCGCGCATCTGCTCGCCAATGGCGATCTGGCGTCCGTGATCCTGTTCGGCGCCTTCCTTGCATGGGCCGTGATCGACCGCCTCGCGGTGGAGTGGCGCGGGGAGGCGGCGGCGCTGCCGGGGCCGGTCAAATGGGACGCCCTCGCGGTAGTGTCTGGCGCGGTGCTCTACGTCCTGTTCATCTGGAGACTGCATCTTTGGCTGATTGGCGTGCCGCCGCTCGCCTGAACCCAATCCGGATGAAGCCAGGCCGATTTTCCGCCTCGCCCCCTTCCATGCCGGCGAAATATCGCTAAAACGCAGGCTCAACGCGCCCTTCCGCGCAGGATATGGTATAAAAACGCATGTCGGACGACAGTTTCATTCGCGAAGTCAATGAGGAAATCCGCCAGGACCAGGCGAGGGCGCTGTGGGACCGTTTCGGCCCGGCGGCGATCGCGCTTGCGGTGGCGGTCGTCCTCGGCACGGCGGCCTACGTCGCCTATGACTACTGGGTGGAAACGCGGGCGAACCGCTCGGGCGACCAGTTCTCGCAGGCCCTGGCGCTCGCCAATTCCGGCAAGCCGGACGAGGCGCTGGCCGCGCTCAAGACGCTGGAGGCGGAGGGCTACGGTGCCTATCCACTGCTGGCCCGGATGCGCGCCGCAACGGTGCTTGCCGAGAAGGGCGATTTCGCCGGCGCGGTCAAGGAATTCGACGCGGTTGCGGCCGACACCTCCATTCCGGAGGCTATCCGTGACACCGCACGGCTGCGGGCGGCCCTCCTGCTGGTCGACAACGGCTCCTACGCCGACGTTTCGGCGCGGGTGGAAACGCTGACCTCCGACACCAACACGCTGCGCCATGCCGCCCGCGAGGCGCTCGGCCTGTCGGCCTGGAAAGAGGGCAAGTCGGCCGACGCGCTGAAGCTGTTCGAGCAGGTCGCATCCGACGACGCCGCACCGCGCAACACGCGCGAGCGGGCGAACCTCATGTCCGAACTGATCCGCGGTTCGGGCAGTGCGTCGTGACGGAAGATGAGCTTCAAGGTAGCCATTCTCGGCCGGCCTAACGTCGGCAAATCGACGCTTTTCAACAGGCTGGTCGGTAAGAAGCTGGCTCTTGTCGACGACACGCCGGGCGTCACGCGCGACCGCCGCGTCCATCCGGCCAAGCTCTATGATCTCCATTTCGACGTGATCGACACCGCCGGCTTCGAGACGGCCGCCGCCGCGACGCTGCAGGGCCGCATGCGCGCGCAGACCGAGATCGCCATTCGCGAAGCCGACCTGATCTTCTTCATGGTCGATTCCAAGTCCGGCTTGATGCCCGACGACAAGGCCTTCGCCGACATCGTGCGCCGCTCCGGCAAGCCGGTGGTGCTGGTCGCCAACAAGGCCGAAGCGCGCGGCGCGCAGGGCGGCATGCTGGAAGCCTGGGAAGTCGGGCTCGGCGAGCCGATCCCCATTTCGGCCGAACACGGGCAAGGCATGCCCGATCTGCGCGATGCGGTGATCGCAGCGCTAGGGGAAGAGCGCGCCTTCGGCGAAGAAGACACGGTCGACGAGATCGCTGAAAGCGAAGCGCTGATCGGCGAAGACATAACCGACCCCGACGCTGAAGACATCCCGGCCTATGACGAAACCAAGCCGATGCGGATCGCCGTCGTCGGCCGTCCGAACGCGGGCAAGTCGACGCTGATCAACGCGCTGGTCGAGGAAGAACGGCTGCTCACCGGCCCGGAAGCCGGCATCACCCGCGATTCCATCTCGGTCGACTGGGAGTGGCGCGGACGCCGGATAAAGCTGTTCGACACCGCCGGCATGCGCCGCAAGGCGAAAATCCAGGAAAAGCTGGAAAAAATGTCGGTGTCGGACGGTCTGCGCGCCATCCGCTTTGCCGAGATCGTCATCATCGTCTTCGATGCGACCATCCCTTTCGAGAAGCAGGACCTGCAGATCGTCGATCTGATCGTCCGCGAGGGCCGCGCCCCGGTGATTGCCTTCAACAAATGGGACCTGATCGACAATCCTCAGGAGATGCTGGCCGAACTGCGCGAGAAGACGACGCGCCTTTTGCCGCAGGTGCGCGGCATAAGGGCGGTGACGTTGTCGGCCGAGACCGGCCGCGGTCTCGACAAGCTGATGGAAGCCGTTCTCGGCACGCACAGGGTCTGGAATAGCCGCGTCTCTACCGGAAAGCTCAATCGCTGGCTGGAGGGAATACTGGCGCACCATCCGCCGCCCGCCGTCGCCGGCCGCAGGCTGAAGATAAAATACATCACGCAGGCCAAAACCCGCCCGCCGGGATTCGTGCTTTCGACCTCGCGCCCGGACGCTATGCCGCAGTCCTACATACGCTACCTCGTCAACAGCCTGCGCGAAGCCTTCGACCTGCCGGGCGTGCCGATCCGCATGGTGTTGCGCGCCTCGGAGAACCCGTTCGCGGGCAAGGCCAAGAAGCGCGATTGAGTTCGCCCGCCACACTGACGCCGCAAGTGCACCGTTAACGCTCCATCAAGGTTAATGCATCATCGTCACCTCCAGTGGGGTCTTGTTGCGTTCTGGAGAGTAATCTGTGCATCGACGTCTCGTGACGCGGCGGCTGGCTGCGGCCATCCAAAGCAAGCGCTCATTCCTGCCTCCCATCATCATTGGACTTGGCATCTGGATCGGCTTTCCGACCACGGCGGCATTTCAGGACATGAGAAGCCTGGTTTCGGGCGCCGAGGCTTCCAATGCCTCCAATGCGCGCTGGGGCTCGTTTGTCGAGCAATCCGTGGCGGGTTCGGTGCACGCCGCCGAAATGCCTTTCGCCGACGCCAATCTGCCGGTCGGCTCGATTTCAGGCGGCGGCGTGGCCATTCCGGGCGTTGGCGACGTGTCGTTCCGCACGAAGAACGGCGCGGTCGGCGAGACCCCGGATGAAGAGCGCGTCAGGCGCGGCGACAAGAAGGGCCGCATCGTCAACGTCGCCCCGGTGGCGCCGCCCAAGGCGTTCAATGCCGGCTCGGTGCTGGACCGCACTTCCTTCCTGTTGCGGCCGACCACCGGCAAGGGCCTGGCAATGACGTTTGTAAAGCCCGACATCAAGGGCAAGGAAATCCAGATCGCCACCGCCTTCTACGTCAGGGAAGACAAGAAGCCCGACCCCGGCGTGCCGGCGGTGCTCGCCGCATTGGTCAACAACGAGAAGGCCGACATCCTGGCGACCGCCTACGCGCCGCCTGAGCCGGACTACGCCAAGGCTTCGCCCTTCGCGAGCCTGCTGCAGGACGAAGACGCTACCGCGGGCCGCTTCATCCCGCCGGTCGGCGAGGGCGATCACTATTGGATGAGCCAGCCGCTACCGGCCGCAGTGTTTTCGCAGGCCGAACAGAAGTGCCTGGCGACCGGCATCTATTTCGAGGCGCGCGGCGAAACCCTGAAGGGGCAGGCGGCGGTGGCGCAGGTCATCCTGAACCGTGTACGCAACCCCGCCTACCCGAACACCATTTGCGGCGTGGTCTACCAGAACGACCACTGGAAAAACCGCTGCCAGTTCTCCTTCGCCTGTGACGGCAAAAAGGACAGGATCACCAACCGCTCCGTTTACCGGATGGCCGAGGAGGTCGCGATGGCCGTAACGGCCGGCAAGATCTTCATTCCCGAAGTCGGCTCGTCGACGCACTACTATGCCGACTACGTCAATCCGCGCTGGGCCCGCACCATGGAGAAGATGAAGAAGATCGGCCTTCACATCTTCTACCGCACCTATGGCGGCGGCTGGAGCTGATCGGCCCGCCGCCCGCTCCGCGGCAACGTCGATTTTTCCGGGATTCGCCAATGCCGCCACGCGCAAAGCGCGGGGCAGGATGTCGCACTTGTCTAAACCATTGATCTAACAAGACAAATCACGGCTGCATCTTACCCATTGCGTGGCTTGACGGGGGCGGGGGCGCTAACTATGTTGCCCGCGACTTTGAAGCGGATGGACGATTGCCTTCCATCCGGGCATGGGGGTTGCGGTGGCCGACAAAAACGGGCCAGACGAAACCGGAAAAACCGGGCCCGGAGAGCAAGGCAGACCCGACATTCGCGACGACGACCTCGAGCGTCGCCGGCGGGAACTTGAAGCATTGCTTGCGACAAGACGCCCGGATCGACGCGAAGGGGGAGAAGGCGGCGCAAGCTCTAGCAGCACGGCCGGGTATGGCCAGGCCCTGAAGCTTTCCAGCGAGTTCATCGCCGGCATTGCGGTGGGTGCGGGGCTTGGCTGGGCGATCGACCGGATGGCGGGGACCTCGCCATGGGGGCTGATCGTGTTCCTGCTGCTTGGCTTCGGCGCGGGTATTCTCAATGTCCTGCGTTCCGCGGGCGTCGTTGCAGACCAGGGTTTGAAGGCATCCGACAAGGCTGCCGGCAGACCCGAGAAAGAACAATAGCGCCTGCGGGCGCGTCTTGCCGAGGGGGCCCGATTTGGCCAACGATCCGATCCATCAGTTTCAAATCGCGAAATGGATTCCGATCGAGATCGGCGGGCTCGATTTCTCGTTCACCAATTCGTCGGCCTTCATGGTCGCGACCGTCGCCGCCGCCGGCGCTTTCCTGTTCCTGACGACGTCGAGCCGAGGCCTCGTTCCGAGCCGCCTGCAGTCCGTCTCGGAAATGTCCTACGAATTTGTGGCCTCGATGCTGCGCGATGCCGCCGGCTCGCAGGGGATGAAATTCTTCCCCTTCGTGTTCTCGCTGTTTATGTTCGTCCTGGTCGCCAACCTGCTAGGGCTGTTCCCCTATTTCTTCACCGTAACCAGCCACATCATCGTCACCTTCGCGCTGGCGCTGCTGGTGATCGGCACGGTCGTTGTCTACGGCTTCATGAAGCACGGTCTGGGGTTCCTGAAACTGTTCGTGCCGCAAGGCGTGCCCGCGGTTCTGGCGCCCTTGGTGGTGCTGATCGAGGTGATCTCGTTCCTGTCGCGGCCGATCAGCCTTTCGGTTCGTCTGTTCGCCAACATGCTGGCGGGCCACATCACCCTGAAAGTGTTCGCCGGCTTCGTGACCTCGCTGAGCGCGCTGGGCTTCGTCGGCGTCGCCGGTTCGATCCTGCCGCTCCTGATGACCGTCGCCATCACCGGCCTCGAAGTTCTGGTGGCATTCCTGCAGGCCTATGTGTTTGCAGTCCTGACGTCGATGTACATCAACGACGCCATCCATCCGGGCCACTGACGACAATTTCGCCGGCGGATTTCCCGCCATCCTGACGATTTCAACCGAACTTTAGATCCACAAGGAGTTGGACAATGGAAGTAGAAGCAGCAAAGGCAATCGGCGCGGGCATCGCCTGCCTCGGCATGGGTGGCGCGGGCATCGGCCTGGGTACGATTTTCGGCAACTACCTGGCGGGCGCGCTGCGCAATCCGTCGGCTGCCGATGGCCAGTTCGGCCGCCTGATCTTCGGCTTCGCGGTGACGGAAGCTCTGGGCATCTTCTCGCTCCTCGTCGCCCTGCTGCTGCTCTTCACGTAAGAGCGGGCCGCCTGCCTAAAATGCTTCCGGCCGCGCTGTGCGGTCGGGTGACCGACAGGGGACCGAAATGTTTGTGACACCGGGATACGCGCAGGAAACAACTGCTCCCGCGTTGGACGAAGCCCATACGGTGGAAGACGCCGCCCATGGCGGCGGCGCGTTTCCGCCATTCGATTCGTCGACTTTTCCCTCGCAGCTGCTGTGGCTGGCGATCACTTTCGGCCTTTTCTACCTTTTCCTGAAAAGGGTGGTGCTGCCGCGCGTCGGCGGCATCCTCGAGGTGCGGCGTGACCGCATCGCGCAGGATCTCGACCAGGCCGCCCGCATGAAAAGCGAGGCGGACGCCGCGGTTGCGGCCTACGAGCAGGAACTGGCTGAGGCGCGGGCCAAGTCCAACGCCATCGCCCAGCAGGCCCGCGACAAGGCCAAGGCCGACGCCGACGCCGAGCGCCGGACCGTCGAGGCGACGCTTGAAAGCAAGCTTGCCGAAGCCGAGGCCCGCATTGCATCGATCAAGGCGTCGGCGATGAAGGAAGTCGGCGCCATTGCCGAGCAGACCGCCGCGACGATCGTTCAGGAACTGGTCGGCGCCAAGGTCGACAAGGCCGATGTCGCCGCAGCAGTGACCGCGGCGCGGAAATAGGAGCGGTCCATGGACGCGACATTCTGGGCGACAGTCGCCCTTCTGATCTTCATCGGCATCGTCTTCTACATGAAGGTGCCGGGCATGCTCGGCAAGTCGCTTGATGAGCGCGCCGAGCGCATCCGGGCCGAACTCGAAGAGGCCCGCCGCCTGCGCGAGGAGGCCCAGCAATTGCTGGCCGAATACCAGCGCAAGCGTAAGGAAGCCGAGAAGGAGGCTGCCGACATTCTCGACGCCGCCAAGCGCGAGGCCGGCCAGTTGGTCTCGGAAGCGCAGCAGAAGACGGAGGACTACGTCGCCCGCCGCACTGCGCTCGCCGAGCAGAAGATCGGCCAGGCCGAACGCGAGGCAGTCCAGGAGGTGCGTGCCAGCGCCGTCGATATCGCGGTCGAGGCAGCGCGTGCACTGCTCGCCCGCAAGGTCGATTCGGCCACGGGCGCGAAGCTTTTCGAGACGTCGGTTCGCGACGTGAAGTCGAAACTCAACTGAGTTTTCAGCCCGCCATTCGTCGAAAAAGCCGCCGCATCCCGGCGGCTTTCATGCCTCCTCGATCAGGCTTTCGCTGATTTCGGCCAGGCCTTCTTCGACGAGGCGGAACGGCGCGAAGCTGGCGCGGTGCAGCCGCGGCACGGCGCCGTGAACGCCGATCGCGGCGCGGTGGCGCTCCGTCGCGTAGCCCATATGGCTGTCGAAGCCGTAATGGATGTGGGTCTGGGCGCAGCCCGCCATCATGCGGTCGCGCATGACCTTGGCGACGATCGAGGCCGCTGCGATCGACTGAGAGCGCTGGTCGCCCTTGATCAGCGCACGGCAGCCGCAGGGCAGGCCGGGCGGTATGTCGCGGCCGTCGGCCAGCGCATGGCGCGGCTCGATCGGCAGGCCGATCAGCGCGCGGCGCATCGCCTCCAGGCTGGCGCGCAATATGTTGAGGCGGTCGATGCCGTCGGCGCTGACCGACGCCATCGAGACGCCGAGCGCGGTTGAAATGATTTCGGCGAACAGCTCTTCGCGCCGCGCCGCCGTCAGCCGCTTGGAATCATCCAGGCCATCGGGAATCTTTGCAGGATTGAGGATCACCGCTGCGGCGACTACCGGCCCCGCGAGCGGTCCCCGGCCGGCCTCGTCGAGGCCGGCGACCGGCCACAGGCCCTGCCTCTTCGCCTTCCGTTCGAAGGAGAAGTCGGGCCGCTCGATGATCTCGAAGAGGAGCGGAGAATCGGAACGCGATTGAGCCATTGTGCGGCAATGCTCGCATCGGTTCCGATTCTCCGCAAGGCCTTCCCGGCCATTGGGGCGGGGCGGGGAAGGCGCCGTCGGGCTGCGGGGAAAAGCCGGACGGGTTCTTTCAACGCGCAAATGGGCGCGGAGTTCTCCTCAGAGCAGCATGAGCTGCTCGTGGCGCTTTTCGGCTGCGACGAAGAGATCGGTGCGCAGCGGCGTCTTTTCGACATTGAGGCCGAGCCGTCGCGCCGCGATCTCGAAGCGCCGTCCGATCTGCCAGGCGTAAGGGCCGCTGCCCTTCATGCGCTTGCCCCATTCCGAATCGTAGTCCTTGCCATCGCGCATCGAGCGCACCAGCGACATCACATGCCGGTAGCGGTCGGGATAATGGCGCAGCAGCCAGTCCTTGAAGATCGGGCTGACCTCGAGCGGCAGCCTGAGGATAACATAGCCGGCTTCGCGCGCTCCGGCGTTGCGCGCCGAGTCCAGGATGCGCTCGATCTCCGGATCGGTCAGGCCGGGGATGATCGGCGCGACCATCACGGATGCCGGGATGCCGGCATCCGTGAGCTGGCGGATGGCTTCGAGCCGCCTCGTCGGCGTCGCCGCGCGCGGCTCCATCGTGCGGGCCAGCATGCGGTCGAGCGTCGTCACCGACAGCGCCACCTTGGCGAGGCCCTTCTCGGCCATGCGCGACAATATGTCGATGTCGCGCATCACCAGCGCCGACTTGGTGACGATGCCGACAGGATGGTTGCGCGCCTCCAGCACCTCCAGCACCTCGCGCATGATGCGGTACTGCTTCTCGATCGGCTGGTAGGGATCGGTGTTGGTTCCGATGGCGATGGTGCGGGCCTGATAGCCTTCCTTCGACAACTCCTTGTCGAGCAGCCTGGCCGCGTCGGGCTTGGCGAACAGCTTCGATTCGAAATCGAGCCCCGGCGACATGCCCATGAAGCTGTGGGTCGGCCGGGCGAAGCAATAGACGCAGCCATGCTCGCAACCGCGATAGGGATTGATCGAGCGGTCGAAGGAAATGTCCGGCGACTGGTTGCGGGTGATGATGGTGCGCGGCTTTTCGACCTGCACCTCGGTCTTGAACGGCGGCAGCTCGTCGATCGAGTTCCAGCCATCGTCGAAGACGTGCCGGGTCACCGGCTCGAAACGGCCGCTCGGATTGATGCCGGCGGCGCGGCCGCGATTGCGGTCAGGCCGAACCCGAACGCCGCTCTGCTCGACCATCGCATTCGCCATTTCGGCCCGTCCGGCTCCGAAGGCGGCGATATCGGCGCGCACGATCTGTTCCATTTTCGCCCTTTCCCAAGGCATGTCCGCCGGTCTGCGAATCGCTGTTCTCATGAAACTATTCCTATGTTCCCTAGGAGAACAAATCAAGAACTTTTTGGTTCCGCAATGGGCAACTGGTGCGTCGGGCGGCTTTGGGCTATTCGGCAGGGATGCTGACCGTGCTCATTGAAACGCGTAATTCCGAGGAAGCGCTGGCGCGCACGCTGGCTTCGCTGATCGGCGCGGCCGTCGAGGGCGTGGTGCGCGAGGTGATCGTCTGCGACCGCGGTTCGACCGACAACACGCACAAGGTCGCCGACCAGGCGGGCTGCCATTACCTCGCCGAGGGCGGCATTACGGCAGGCGTGCGGCAGGCCAAGGGCGACTGGCTGCTCCTCATAGAACCCGGCGCGCGGCTGGTCGAGGGCTGGACCGAGGAAGTGCTGGAGCATATCGGCCGCACGACCGGGCCGGCGCGATTCTCGCGCGCCCGGGCAGACCGGACGCCGTTCCTGGCGCGGGTGTTTTCGGCGCGCCGCGCGCTGGCCGAGGGGCTGGTGGTCAGCAAGATGCAGGCTGCGGCGTTGTGTAAGTCGGCCGGCAGTTCCGAAGCGCTGGCGCGCGGACTGGCGACGAAGCGGCTGGCTGCGGAGATCCGCATCGCACCGCCGGTGTGAGGCTCTTCTTCATACACATGGTGACGTAGAAAGGGGCGCTGCTTTCCAGTGCAGTGAAAAGGCTTATCTAACGTTTATCTAAGGTTGTCGTCGAAATTATCTTACCAGTTTTTCTTGATAAGTCATAGTTTTGCTTGTCGATACATATCGACGGGACAAATGGGTAGTTTTCATCGCTGAGTTTTTCTGATATTTTACTGAAATCTGATTGTGCAATCGCAAGCTTTGCCAGATATCGTGAGGTTCCCATGCTCCGGTTCCTGATCGCGGTTACTTCTGCGGCTTTCTTTACGGCTCAGGCGGGCGCGCAGACCCCCGATATTCGGCAGCAGGACTTGGAAATTGTGCCGTCGGTGGGAGGATGTCCGATCGATCCCGCGCCTGAGACCGTCGAGATCAGGGAGGCGAATCCGGCGATTGACAAGGCGAAGCATGATGAGATGCGGCAGCTTCTGTTCGATAAGGCGCAGCAGGCCAATGCGACAATTCTGTTAGGCCCAAACGTCACTATCGATTTCTCCGATGCACCCGGCCTGGTGCCAGTTGGCTTCGGCCCTTGCGTGACGGTCAAGAGCGTCGCCGCTTTCCCGCCCGCTAACTCGGGCCAGATCTTTTCGCGCACAGCGCCTGCGTTAGCCAGGCGCCTGGGTCCGGGCGATGTGGTCGATCTCTCCGACCTGACGTTGGAGCAGCCTCGGCCGGAACTTCCCGTCGGCTCCGCCCGCACGCCCAGTTCTCCCGGCCCTCTTCTCAAATTCGGCAAGCACGCGCGGGACGTCGCAAGCTCCTTCCTGTCCATCCGTTGCGATGTGGGCGACGATACGCCGAGCGACCACGTCCACCTTTCAGGCTTCCGAGTCGAGGGTCCGAGCCGTGGGCAGCAAACCGTCGATCAGTTCGGCATCTTCATATTTCGATGCCTCGACATCGAAATATCCAATATGGAGATCGCCGGCTGGGGCGGCGCGGCGATACGCGTTCTCGATGATGGCGGTCATGGCCCAGGCCAGGAGCCGCCGTCGAACCGTCCGGGCGACAGAATCGGCAGACCGGAGCAGGTCCGCATCCTGAACAACTACATCCATCACAATCAGCATGAATCGTCGGAGGAAAACGACGGCGACTCGAATCCCTTCACGCAGCATGCCGCGGGCTATGGCGTGGATGTTCATCACGGCGCCTGGGCGCAGATCACCGAAAACCTGTTCGACTTCAACCGCCATGCGATCGCCTCGTCAGGCCATGCCGGCGGTTATGACGCGACCCGAAACCTGGTGCTGAAGGGCGGCGGCTATCACGGCAGGATGTTCAACACCTGGACGCATATTTTCGATATCCACGGCACCGGCTGCATCGCCTATAGCTGCGGCCAGGCGGCCGTACAGTCCTGGTTCACGGACAATGCGTTCCAGTATCGCAACGACAATGCGATCAAGATTAGGGGAAAACCCCATGTCGCGGCGTACATTCGCGGCAACGTCTTTCCGCATGAAGGGCTGGAGGACGATTGGGGCGACGACGCCATTGCGCTCCAGACCACGCAGAATGTCGATATAGGCGCTGGTAACATCATCGAAACCGATACATACGGCCGCTATGGCGTGTGCGACTTCGATGCCGATGGCATAGACGATCTATTCCTTGCCACTCGCGCGGGCTTCTGGTTCTCGAGTTTCGGTGAGTTTCCGTGGGCGTATCTCGGCCCGCAGAAAGACAAGCTCAGCGACATTCGCCTGGGTTATTTCGACGCCGACCAGCGCTGCGACGTTCTGGCGGAGGACCGCGGGGCCTGGGTTATCTCGAGCGGAGGCCGTGGGCGCTGGCATCCGATCGGCTCCTTCGGAGCCAGGCTCGCCGACGTCGCCTTCGGCCAGTTCGATCCCAACAAACGCGACCACAGGCCGGGCGTGACCCGCCGGACCACGCATGCCTTCATGCGGGGTGCCGACGGCCAGTGGTTCGTTACCTCCTTGGCACAGCCGGACTGGCAGCCGGTGCAAAGCTCGGGCAAGCCGATGGGCGAACTACGCTTCGGTGACTTCACCGGCGACGGCGTGACCGATGTGCTCTCCGTGGACGGCGGCCGCTGGGCGATTTCCGAGAGCGCGCGCGGGACATGGCGGAGGCTCAACCAGCATCATGGCGATGCAGTGAGATCACTGTTCATCGCCGATCTCAACCATAACAATATCGACGACCTGATCCGTCTCGAGGTGATCGGCGGCGCGGCAGCCGGATCCGGTGCGGCCAAATTGACCTGGTGGGTGTCCGACGACGGACGCGGACGGTGGCGCCGGCTCAAGACGTATAATTTCCAAGCCATATTCGAGGGACGGCTGCCCAGTCTTTTTGGGCTTGCCGGACGTTTCGGTGCCGCCCCCGGCGGTGGCGTGCTGGTCGGCGACTTCAAGCGCATCGGCCACTTCTTCAGCGAAGCGGAAATCGCCGCCGGCGCCTCGCCCGATTGGACGAGCACGTTCGAATATTGAGTGTCGAACTGACGCTGGCGCTCACTTGGTCATGCCGCGCTTCAAATGCTCGTCGAGTCGCGGCATGATCTCTACGAAGTTGCAGGGCATGTGGCGGTAGTCAAGCTGCGGTTTCAGGATGCCGTCCCAGGCGTCCTTGCAGGCGCCGGGCGAGCCGGGCAGCACGAAGACGAAGGTGGCGTTGACGACGCCGCCCGTCGCCCTCGACTGGACGGTCGAGGTGCCGATCTTGTCGTAGGAGATGCGATGAAACACTTCCGAAAAGCCATCCATACGTTTTTCGAAGATCGGCTCCAATGCGTCCGGCGTCACGTCGCGGCCGGTGAATCCGGTGCCGCCGGTGGTGATGACCACGTCGATCTTTTCATCCCGTGACCAGGCGAGCACTGTGTCGCGGATCTTTTCCCGGTCGTCGGTGACGATGGCACGGTCGGCAAGAATGTGGCCCGCCTCGGCTATCCGGTCGGCGAGCGTCTGGCCGGATTTGTCGTCCGCCAGCGTGCGCGTGTCGGAGACGGTGAGCACCGCGATGCGGACCGGAATGAAGGGGCGGGTCTCGTCAAGCCGGGGCATGGACAGAATCCTTCGAAGCGATGCTTTCGGTGGCGACCACCCACCATCCGGGCTGGCGCGCCTGGATTTGCGCGGCAGCGCGGGCGGCGGCTGAGGGCGTTTCGAACAGGCCGAAGCAGGTGGCGCCGGAGCCTGACATGCGGGCGAAGGTTGCGCCGGCGGCCGTCAGCGCTTCGATGGCTTCGGTGATGGCCGGAGCGATGGAGATGGCTGAGGCCTGCAGATCGTTGCGCGTGGAGGCGAGCCAGCGGCAAATGTCGCCGAAGGCAAATTGCTCCTCACCCTCAAAAGCAAAATGCCCCTCACCCTTACCCTCTCCCCGTGATCCTTCGACAAGCTCAGGACGGGGAGAGGGGGGCATCAACGCCGCCGCTTCGTCCTTCTCCTCCGGCTCCACCGGCAGAACAGAACTGCGCTCAGCGCTGGCGGCCCCCTCTCCCCGTCCTTCACGGGGAGAGGGTAAGGGTGAGGGGCGATTGAAGAGCGGCAGCGGCGGCAATCCTGCATTCTCCCACGATGCGAGTGCGCGAAATACCTTGGGCGTCGAAACCGCCACACCCGGATTGACCAACACCAACGATAGTGCCGGGAAGCCTGCGGCCGGCTCTATCTGCTCGCCAATTCCGCGCGCGATGAGTGGGCTGCTGCGGAGGCACATAGGCACGTCGGCGCCAAGCTCCTTGCCGATTTCAGTGAGCTGTTCTGGGCTAAGCCCGAAGCTGCATAGCCTGTTCAGCGCCGTCAGCGTCGCCGCCGCGTCGCTCGATCCCCCGCCTATGCCGGAAGCGATAGGCAGGTGCTTCGTGAGATGTATCGATACCGGCTGTAGTCGGACGGAATGAAAGTTGGCCAGACTGCGCACCACATCCCTCGCTCGCACCACCAGATTACCGCCATCGAGCGGGATCTCGGCGCCGAACGGGCCGCTGGCCGAAAAGGAATCCTCGGACGCCGCGGCCACCGTCACCCGGTCGCCATGCCTCGTGAAAACCGCCAGGCTTTCGATCAAGTGAAAACCGTCCGGCCGGCGGCCGGTGATATGCAGAGCGAGATTGATCTTGGCCGGCGCGTGCTCGGCCAGTGATGCTGCGCTGAAATCCACGTCAGTCCTTGGCGAGGCGGTATTCGCCCGTTTCCGGGTCTCGGACCAAGGTGCCGTTGGCGCCGCTGGCCGTCTCATTTTCCTGCCGGCGCACCTTGGCGGTGACGCGCTCCGCCTCGCGGACGAAGGAGCGGTAGCCGAAATACGCGACCAGGCCGATCAGGGCGAAAAAAATAAGCTGCGGCATGTTCTACTCCTCCCTGTTGGCTCCGGCGCTGCCGGTCGGGTTGGCCGTCCGACAATAGCCGGCTTTGCGGCGTTCTCAAAGGCCGAAGCGGCCCCACAGCGCGCGCTCGTCGGCGGCTTCGATCAGGCCGGCCGCGGCAGCGCCCGCAATATCCGGCGCGGAAAACCCGCCCGAAGAACCGAACAGGCCGAGCTTGCGCCCGAACAGTCCGCGCGGCGGCGTGATCAGCTTGAGCTGCGCCTTGGCCCCGTAGCGGTCTTTCAGCACGGTGCGAATGTCGCCCAACGCATCGACCAATCCAAGCGAAAGGCCCTTCTTGCCGGTCCAGAACAGGCCGGTGAAGAGATCCGGATCGTCCTTCAGCTTGCCGCCGCGGCGCTCCTTGACCATGTCGATGAAGGTCTCGTGCACTTCGAGCTGCAGCGCCTTCAGCCGCTCGACATCTTCCTTCTTTTCCGGCTTGAACGGGTCGAGCAGCGCCTTGTTCTGGCCGGCCGTATAGACGCGGCGCTCGACGCCGATCTTCTTCATCATTTCGGTGAAGCCGAAGGAGGCCGAAACCACGCCGATCGAGCCGACGATGGAGGAAGGGTCGGCGATGATCTCGTCGCCGGCCACCGCTATCATGTAGCCACCGGAGGCGGCGACATCCTCGACGAAGACCAGAACGTCCTTGTTCTTCTCGGCCGCAAGGTCGCGGATGCGCTTGTAGATGAGGCGCGACTGCACCGGCGAGCCGCCGGGCGAGTTGATGGAGAGGGCGACCGCCGGGGCATCGGGGTAAGAGAAGGCCTTTTCGAGAACGCCCGCCGTGGACGCAAGCGACAGCGTCGGCCGGAACTGGCCGCCGCCGGCCATAATGGTGCCGTGCAGGCGCACGACCGGGATCGTCACCACGCCCGGCCGCATCGACTTCGGAAGCAGACGGCTCAAAAATTGTTTCACAGGCAGGGATCTCCGGTCATATCTTTGCTTGGCATGTAGGAATTCGCCGGAAAACCGCAATCCCGCCTGCGTGCGTCTTTTAAGTGTCAGCCGCATGATCTTGTCCAAAAAGTCTGCAACTTTTGGGATCATGCTCAGTCGCCGAAAAGCGAAGCCTGGCCGGCATTGATCGCCTCGGCGCGCGCGGAAAAGCCGTTGCCGGCAGTTTCGTGCAGGATAAGCGGCGGCATAATCGACAGCCCGCCGCGCGCACCGCGGGTCGCGCGAAGCACGATGCGGATCGCCGGCGCGTCGGGGCGGGCATGCACGGGAACGATCTGCGCGGTGCCGAAACGGCCGGCGAGTGTGGCGAGGATCGGCCCGAGCGATGCCGGCCGGGCGATGATCGCGACCCCGCCGCGCGGCCTGACGATTGCCGCGGCGGTGCGGAGCCAGGCTTCGAACAGCCCGTCCTCCATGACATGCGCCTGCCGCCTGAGATCGTCGGGCGTGGCGCGGTCGATTTCCGCATTGAAGGGCGGGTTCATGATGGCGAAATCGAAGGAATTGTCGGCAAGCCCGGCAGCCGTGCGGGCCTTGCCTGCCAGCGCGACATCGGCCTCCAGCACCGTGACGCGGCCGCGAAGCCGCGCATTTTCGGGAAGCTCGAGGCTTTGCCGGGCATAGCCGGCCATATCGGGGGAGTTTTCGACGAGAACGACGCTCGCCGCAGGGCAGCGCGAGGCGACGGCGAGGCCGGCGGCCCCTGCGCCCGCGCCGAGATCGGCGATCCTGCCGGCAAAGCCGGATGGCACGGCGGCGGCCAGCGCCAGCGCGTCCATGCCAGCCCGATGGCCGCCGCGCGCCGGCTGCACGAGGAAAAAACCGTCGCGATGGAAGGCGTCGATCGTCTGGGTGGACACCGAAGCTAGCCTTCGCGCATCTCGTTGCCGATGCCGGCATCGGTGAGCAGGCGGCGCGCAGCGATGGCGTCGTCCGCCCCGATCATGACGCGGCGCGGCAGGATGCCGATCGAGCCGTCGAGCACGCTCATATTCTGGTCGGCGACGAAGCATTCGATGCCGGCGTCGCGCAGCAGCGATTCGACGAAGGAGATGATGACGGCGTCGTTGGTGCGGATGAGCTCAATCATGCGCGGAAGTTCGCAGTTCGCCGCCGCGATGTAAACGGGGGCGGGCGGCGTCACGCCCTGTGCAGGCGGAGCGGTTTTGTCTTTTCGCGCTTGATGAGGCCTTTTGCTTCGAGATCGAGCTGGACCGCCTTCATCCACCACCCCGCCTTGGCGCCGCCCGGATAAAGCGTCTCCGGCAAGTGTGCTGGAACTGCACTCTGAACCTCGCCGACGGTCATCCCGGGTGCGCTTGCCGGAAGCACCGTCAGGACCGCTTGCTTCATGGCCTCGAACATGGCGGCGTCGACGCGCTCGACCTTGCCCGGATGGTTCACGTTCTCGATTGCGATCTTAGTCATGGCAGTGGCTCCCTGGCTCGAATCGGACACTCCCGATCCTGCCACAGGACGCACCGCGTTGGCCGTATTCGACAACCCGCCCAAATTTCTGCGCCAATTCGCCACTTGCCGGACACACCATCGCCGCCCTAAATCAAATCCGGTTCCAAGACGGGAGTGCTGGCCGTGGGTGTCGTTCTCAATCTCGAAAACGGGAAGCGCGGATCAGCGTCGATCAAGGAACTGATCGGCCTCACTGCGGCCGATATGGGCCGGGTCAACGAACTGATCCTGTCCAAGGCCGGCTCCGACGTCGAGATGATCCCCGAAATCGCCAACCATCTGATCTCGTCGGGCGGCAAGCGCCTGCGCCCGATGGTGACGCTCGCCGCCGCCCAGATGTTCGGCTATTCCGGCGACGGCCACGTCAAGCTCGCGACTAGCGTTGAGTTCATGCACACGGCGACGCTGCTGCACGACGATGTCGTCGACGAAAGCGGTCTGCGGCGCGGCAAGAAGACGGCGCGCATGATCTGGGGCAACCAGGCGAGCGTTCTGGTCGGTGATTTCCTGCTCGGCCAGGCGTTCCGCATGATGGTCGATGTCGGCTCGCTCGACGCGCTGGATATTCTGTCCACCGCGGCCTCGATCATCGCCGAAGGCGAGGTGATGCAGCTTGCTGCCGCCAAGAATCTGGAGACAACCGAGGATGAGCATTTTGCCGTGATCAAGGCCAAGACCGCGGCGCTGTTTTCGGCGGCCGCCGAGGTCGGGCCGGTGATTGCCGGCGCCTCGCGCACCGACCGCGCCGCGCTACGCTCCTACGGCATGAATCTCGGCCTCGCCTTCCAGCTGATCGACGACGCGCTCGATTATGGCGGCAACTCCAAGGAACTCGGCAAGAATGTCGGCGACGATTTCCGCGAGGGCAAGGTGACCCTGCCTGTGATCCTGGCCTATCGCCGCGGCACGGGGGCCGAGCGCGAGTTCTGGAAGCACGCCATCGAAACCGACGCGGCGGATGACGCGGCGCTGGAAAAGGCGATCGGCCTGATGACGCGCCACGGCGCGATCGCCGACACGATCGGGCGCGCCCGCCATTTTGGCGAGATCGCCCGCGATGCGCTTGCCCCGCTCGACGCCACGCCGCAGAAGGCCGCGCTGGTCGATGTCATCGACTTCTGCATCAGCCGCGTCGGCTGAGAGAAAATTCTACTCCGACGGACGTCCGGCAGGGGCGATCTCTGCGCGGCCTGTCGATGTTCGGCCAACTGCACGAGCGAATTCGCCGTAGTAGCTTGGATCCTCGGTACCCATCACGCGGTCCCAGAAGGTGAAATAGAGACCGAAATTCGCTCGTGCGCGGGCGTGGTGGAGGTCGTGATGGGTGACGGTGGTCAGCCAGTCGAACAAAGGCCGCCCGTCCGCACGCGCCGGAAAGATCTCGTAGCCGCAGTGGCCGATTGCGTTGCGCAGCATCATGTGACCCGTAAACAGAAAGGCGGCGAGGATGCTGGTCGGCATCACCATCAACGCAAGCGGAAGATAGATCGCGTTGACGAGGGCTTCGCTCGCATCGAAGGCATAGGAAGTCCAAGGCGACGGATTGTACGAGCGGTGGTGCAGACGGTGGAACCAGCGGAAGAGCCGTGGCCGGTGCATGATCCGGTGTGTCCAGTAGAACCAGGCATCGTGGGCGACTATCAGGACAAGAACGTTGATCACGAAGTACGGCCAGCCGCGCGCTGCCGGATCTTCGTATACGGTCAGCAGGCCAAGCCGCACCGAGACCGCGATCGCCAGTCCGATCAGCGAGAAGATCAGCACGGTTCTGAGCGAGGCAAGGATTTCGCGCCCCATCTGGCGCCAGGTCGGCTTCTCCACCCGGATCTTGCGCTTCGCCAGCCAACCGGCGAGCAGTGTGTTGATGACGAGAAACGTCCCTCCGGCGCCGATCAGATAGCGATAGAGGTCGGCCTGGAGAACAAACGGATAAATGCCGGCGGCGAAACGCGCCAGCGTAGCGTAGTCGATGCAAGCGTCGAACATTTTCGGTCTCCTTCCGTGGATGGCGGAAGGAACCTGCAGCACTGCCGCAAGGCGGTCTGCGCGCTTCCCGAAGCGAGGATTGAATTCCGGTTCCGATCAATTTTTTCCGGAATCGATCATCCGCGAGAGCGCCTGCGACCGATATTCGGACGGCGTCTTTCCAGTCAATTGGCGAAAGGCACGATTGAAGGGCGCCAGCGACGCGTATCCGACACCGAACGCGATCGACACGATCTGTTCGCGCGACCTAGCCGGGTCGGCAAGCCGCCGCTTGGCTTCTTCGACGCGGTGAGCGTTCAGGAAGGCAGCGAAATTCCGATAGCCTAACCCCTTGGCGATCAATCGCCGCAGGCGGTGCTCCGGAATGGCGACCTTGGTTGCAAGCGTGCTGAGCGACATCTCGGGTTCAAGGCATGCGCCATTGCAGACGGCGGACTTCAACCGCTCGAGTTCTATCAATTCGGCAGGCGTCAGGAGATCGGATTTCGGCTGCGGAGCCTCCGCGTTCAGAGCGAAGAGTTCAGGTTTGGTCGCCGTCAACCACAGGGCGAACAGGAACGACAGCGCAAAAAGCATTAGTGCATGGAGCGGACCGAGCCAAACGGGAAGCGCGCCATAGAGGGCATAAGTTTCGACGCCGGCGATCGTGATGCCCACCAGGGGAAGTATCAGCGTGATGGCCACTCGGAAGCGCCGTCTCGCGTCGACAAGATCGTTCCTGAAATCCAGTATCGCCAGAGAGAAGATGTGGATCAGAAGCAGGATCACGGTTGCCTGGTGTAGCAGCGCGCCGGCAACACGATAGGGCCCGCCGCCCAGCCGCAGCGCATAGAAGGCCAGCAGCAGCACGAGCGGCACGAAATAGATGTGTCGCCACTCGAAGGAATCGCGAAACAGGGCGATCCCGAACCACCAAAAGAATACCGGGGTGAGAACCGCCATCACTACGAGCGCCCCGCCCGGATAGCCCGGGCTGGGATCCGATACGAACGTATAGGATGCTATGCCAAGGCAAAACAGTGCCCCGGCGGCCGTGACAAACCGCAACGGCCGCAACCGCGCGAATTGCACCATCATGAGCATGTTCAGCGCGGCCGCTCCGGCGCGCAGCATAATTTCAGCCGTGTCCAAGGGTTCCGATATCATCGCGGTCCAGTAAAACCTCTTTGTCGCCGCTGGCAACGAGGCTGATGGTGAATTCCATGTGCGATCACTCGGGATACTCAGGCCTGGCCAAAAACCTCGTGACCGGATTGTGAAGTGCGCGCCATTGAATGCCGACCGTAAAAAGGCCATCCTTTTGCGCTTCACGATGCAGCAAAGGTTCGCCCGGAAGGTGGCGTGGCGGGAAGGATAGTAATGCGGCAACGACGTTTGAGCTGGATTGCGGGTGTTTCGGCACTGGCGGGTTTGATGATTGCAGGGCTGCCGGCCGAGGCCAGGCAGACCGCCGAACCCGTTGAAATCGGCTCGTTTACCGGCGCTTATCTGGCCGCCCGCGTGGCCGAAGTCGACAACGATCTGGACAGCGCGATCGCCTATTACAAGCAGGCGCTGGCGTTCGATCCCCAAAACCAGCAGCTTCAGCAGAGCCTGATGCTCGCGCTGATCGCGCAGGGGCGATTCGACGAATCGCTGCCCTATGCCGAAAAGCTGAAGGCGGTTCCCGACATCGAGCGGTTCTCGCGCGTGGCGCTCGCGGTCGACGCATTCCGCAAGAAGGACTACACGGCTGCCGAGACTTGGCTGAAACTCACGGTCGAATCCGACCTCGACCGGCTGATCACCGCCGTCATGACGGCCTGGGCGAAATCCGGCGCAGGCGACAGCGCCGAGGCGCTTGCCGCCCTCGACAAGGTCGAGGGGCCGGAATGGTACGTTCTGTTCAAGGCCTATCACCGCGCCCTGATAGCCGACTTCGCCGGCATGAACGGCGAGGCCGAGAAGGCCTACAGCGCTGCGTTCGACAATGTTTCGGCCGGAGGCGCCGCCCCCGAAACCTGGCTGCGCGTGGTCGAAGCCTATGCCGGCTTCCTCGCCGCCCGCGGCGACAAGGACAAGGCGTTGGCCGTACTCGACAAGGCAGCGGAGAACTCCACCGGCCAGCTGCCGCTGATAGCCCTGCGTGAAAAGATCGCCAAGGGTGAAAAGATTTCGCGGCTTGTCGCCGATCCGGCGGACGGCGCCAGCGAAATCCTGCTCAATCTCGGCGCCGCGCTCAACCGCGGCGGCGGCGAGCCTTTCGTGCGGCTCTATCTGCAATATGCGCTGGCGCTCAAGCCCGACAGCGACATCGTGCTCCTGCAACTGGCGGCCGTGGCCGAACAGCAGGAGCAAGCCGAGGAGGCGATCGCGCTTTATGGGCGCATTCCGGCCGATTCGCCGATCAAGCGCGCGTCCGAACTGCAGCTTGGCCTGAACCTGGCCGATCTCGACCGGCACGACGAGGCGATCGTCCATCTCAAGGCGCTGCTCGATTCGGACCCCGACGACATGCGCGCTTATCTGGCGCTGGGTGGCGTTTATGCCTCCAAGGAGGATTACCGCGCCGCGGCGGAGGTCTACGACCGCGCGGTGGCACGCCTGAAGGAGCCGACAAAGGCCAACTGGAACATCTTCTATCAGCGCGGCATCGCCTATGAGCGGCTGAAGGAATGGCCCAAGGCCGAGCCGAATTTCCGCAAGGCGCTGGAGCTTTTCCCCGACCAGCCTCAGGTCATGAACTATCTCGGCTATTCCTGGGTCGACATGAACATGAACCTGGAAGAAGGCCTGGACCTTATCCGCAAGGCCGTCGATCTGCGGCCGAGCGACGGCTACATCGTCGATTCGCTGGGCTGGGCCTATTATCGTCTCGGTCGGTTCGAGGAAGCCGTTGTCGAACTTGAGCGCGCGGTGTCGCTGAAGCCGGACGATCCTGTACTGAACGACCATCTCGGCGACGCCTACTGGCGGGTCGGGCGCAGACTGGAGGCCACTTTCCAGTGGAGCCATGCGCGCGACATGAAGCCGGAGCCCGACGTGCTGTCCAGCGTGCAGAAGAAGCTAACCGCAGGTCTGCCGCCGGTGGAAGGCAAGACCGCGCAGGATGCGCCGCCGGTGAAGCCGGCGCCTGTCGAGGCAAAGCCAGCGCCCGCCGCCGACCCTGACAAGAAGAGCGAGGCGCCGGCGCCGGTGGAGACGCTGGCCGCCACGCCCGCCGCCTACAAGGTGCTGCCGGGGCAGTCGCTGTGGTCGATCGCCGACGACGTGCTCGGCAATGGCGGCCGCTATATCGAGATCCTCAATCTGAACCCGCAACTGCGGGGCGATCCGGGCCGGCTGGTGCCGGGCCAGGAACTGGTGCTGCCGGGACAGTAGAGTCCTCCCTTTTCCCCTTGTGGGATGAGGGGTGTCGCGAGGAACGCCGCCCTTGCAACTGTCCTCATCCCCAACCTAAGCACTCCGTCCCCTAGCCGCAACCTTAGCACTCCGTCCAACACCCTCATCCGACCTCCCCTTCGACAAGCTCAGGGTTCGGCCACCTTCTCCCACAAGGGGAGAAGGGAGGGACAGCTCTCGCCTTGACCCATCGCAACCGCCGCACTAGAGCCTTGGCGGTTCCGATCACAGAGGCCCGCCCGTGACCTTGCCTGCCCACATGCATCCCAGCCGCTCGTTTCAGGGGCTGATCCTGACGCTCCACAACTACTGGGCGGATTACGGCTGCGTGGTGCTGCAGCCCTACGACATGGAAGTGGGCGCCGGCACCTTCCATCCAGCCACCACGCTGCGCGCGCTCGGCCCGAAGCCGTGGCGCGCCGCCTATGTGCAGCCGTCGCGCCGGCCCAAGGACGGCCGCTACGGCGAGAACCCGAACCGGCTGCAGCATTATTACCAGTACCAGGTGATCCTTAAGCCGAACCCGCCGGACCTGCAGGAGCTCTATCTCGGCTCGCTGGCCGCAATCGGCATCGACCCGCTCACGCACGACATCCGTTTCGTCGAGGACGATTGGGAGAGCCCGACGCTCGGTGCTTGGGGGCTCGGCTGGGAATGCTGGTGCGACGGCATGGAGGTGTCGCAGTTCACCTATTTCCAGCAGGTCTGCGGCATCGAATGCGCGCCTGTCGCCGGCGAACTCACCTACGGGCTGGAGCGGCTGGCCATGTATGTGCAGGGCGTCGACAATGTCTACGACCTGAACTTCAACGGCCGCGAGGGTGCTGAAAAGGTCAGCTACGGCGATGTCTTCCTGCAGGCCGAGCAGGAATATTCCAGGCACAATTTCGAGCATGCCGACACGGCGGTGCTGCTTCGGCATTTCGACGACGCCGAGGCGGAATGCCAGGCGCTGCTGAAGGCCGGCGCGGGCGAGAACTTCCACCGCATGGTCTTTCCCGCCTACGACCAGTGCATCAAGGCGAGCCACGTCTTCAACCTGCTCGACGCGCGCGGCGTGATCTCGGTGACCGAGCGGCAGAGCTACATCCTGAGGGTTCGCGATCTGGCCAAGGCGTGCGGGGTGGCGTTCCTGCAGACGGAAGCGGGCGGGCTGGCTGCCTGAATCAAGCGGTGGCTACCCCAGCCAGGGTCGCGCCGGTCATTGTGAACTCCGGAAAGCTGGTCTGGCTGGCAGAGCCCGCCATCGTCTGGAGCGCCTTGCGCACGCCGGGCATGCGCGCTTCATCCGATCCGCCGAGACATGCCGCCAGGCAGGCGCTGAGCGCGAGTAGCTGGAGAAGGGTCGAGGCCGTTTTCATGGTCGTTGTCCGAGATGTTCAGTGTCGATCGTTCTGTGTTCCGGGTCGGCGAAATGGTTCACACACAGGCCGCAGATTTCGCGGTCTGAGCGTTGGTCGCTTCAGCGCAGCATTTGGTTCATGGAAGTCTGCCCCTAGGACGAACAGGCTCGCCGCGACCCGACAGGCGGGCGGATAATTTTGCGAAGCACCGAAAGGTGACAGCGCGCGGCCGACTTGCTATGCCCGCGCAGCCTCATTTCCCACGAGACCAGACGATGCCCGACCTGCTGCTAGAATTACGCTCGGAAGAAATCCCCGCCCGCATGCAGCGCAAGGCGGCCGGCGATCTCAGGAAGATGGTGACCGATGGCCTGGTCGAGGCCGGGCTGACCTATGACGCCGCCCGCGAATATTTTACGCCGCGCCGGCTGACGCTCGACGTGCGCGGCCTGACCGCGCGCTCCAAGGATGTGCGCGAGGAGAAGAAGGGGCCGAGCACCAAGGCGCCGGAGCAGGCGATCGCCGGCTTCCTACGTTCGGCGGGGCTCGACGACATCAGCCAGGCGCATGTGCATTCCGATCCGAAGAAGGGCGATTTCTACGTCGCCCATATCGTCAGGCCGGGCCGGGCGGCGGAGGAGATCATCGCCGAGCTGATCCCCGAGATCATCCGCGACTTCCCCTGGCCGAAATCGATGCGCTGGGGCGCGGCCTCGGCAAAGCCCGGCTCGCTGCGCTGGGTGCGGCCCTTACAGTCGATCGTCTGCACCTTCGGCCCCGAGACCGAGGAGCCGGTGGTGGTCGATTTCGAGGTCGACGGCATCCGCGCCGGCAACGTCACCTACGGCCACCGTTTTCACGCGCCCGACGCCATCGTGGTGCGCCGTTTCGAGGATTATGCGGCCAAGCTCGAGGCGGCCAAGGTCGTGCTCGACGCTGACCGCCGCAAGGAGATCATCCTTTCCGACGCCCGGAACCTCGCCTTCGCCAACGGACTGGAACTCGTCGAGGATGAAGGGCTGCTGGAGGAGGTGGCCGGGCTGGTCGAATGGCCGGTGGTGCTGATGGGCGAGTTCGAGGCGGACTTTCTCGATATCCCGGCCGAAGTGATCCGGCTGACGATCCGGGCCAACCAGAAGTGTTTTGCGGTGCGTCCTTCGAGGCCGGCTTCGTCGGCACCTCAGGATGAGGAAAGGCAACGGCGGCACGACGGTCCTCATCCTGAGGTGCGAGCGGAGCGAGCCTCGAAGGACGCACTCTCCAACCGCTTCATCCTCACCGCCAATATCGAGGCGAGCGACGGCGGCAAGGAAATCGCCTACGGCAACGGCAAGGTGGTGCGCGCCAGGCTTTCCGACGCGCTGTATTTCTGGAAGACCGACCAGGCCGATCTGCCCGACCTCGACCAACTGAATGCCTCCGCCGAAAAATTCGGGCTCGATTGGAAGAAGCCGCTAGACCAGCGCATGGCGCGGCTCGACCATCTCGGTGTGACCTTCCACGCCAAGCTCGGCACGCAAGGCGAACGGGTTGAGCGCATCGCGCGGCTGGCGGAAGAGATCGCACCGATCGTGGCGGCTTCCACCTCCCCCTTGAGGGGAGGTCGCGCCGAAGGCGCGGGTGGGGGTAATTCGTCGAGCGCCAGCGCCACCGTACCCCCTCCCCTCAAGGGGGAGGGGGACAACGTCGCCGCGCTCGCCCGCCGCGCTTCCGTTCTGGCCAAGGCCGACCTGACCACCGAAGTGGTGGGCGAATTCCCCGAATTGCAGGGCGCGATGGGCCGCAAATACGCGCTGCTGCAAGGCGAACACCCATCCGTCGCAGCCGCGATCGAGGAGCATTGGAAGCCGCTTGGTCCGACCGACCGCGTGCCGACCGACCCGGTCTCGGCTTCCGTGGCGCTGGCCGACAAGCTGGATACCCTGGTGGGCTTCTGGGCGATCGACGAGAAGCCCACTGGCAGCAAGGATCCCTATGCGCTGCGACGTGCGGCGCTGGGGGTGATCCGGATAGTGGTCGAGAATGGGGTGAGGTTGGGGCTGCTGCATCAATTCGCCAACGCGCTGTTCGGGCTAACGTTCAATGCAGGAAGTCGGTTCTCTGTAATCTGGAAGGCAGAAGACGGCGGCGAGTTTACAACAGGCGTAGATTCTGCCGGCGACCTGCTTGACTATCGTTTCATTGGTTTACACTCGGAGAAATCCGAGCCGGTTTTCGAACGTCCCGCCGCTGATCTTATCCCCGATCTCCTCTCCTTCTTCCATGACCGCCTGCAGGTCTATCTCCGCGACCAGGGTGCGCGGCACGATCTGATCGATGCCGTTCTGGTGAGCGGCGGTGCCGGCCCCTCATCCTTACCCTCTCCCCGTGAAGAACGGGGAGAGGGAGTCGCCGGCGCTGACGCCCCCCTCTCCCCGTCCTTACGGGAAGAGGGTAAGGGTGAGGGGCACTCGGCCAACGACGATCTCCTCATGATCGTCCGCCGCGTCGAAGCCCTGTCCACCTTCCTCGAAACCGAGGACGGCAAGAACCTGCTCGCCGGGACCAAGCGCGCGGCGAACATTCTGGCGGCCGAGGAGAAGAAGAAAACCGTGATCGCCGATGCGGTCGATCCGGCGCTTTTGTGCGAGGAAGCGGAGAAATCGCTGTTCGCCGCGGTGAATCAAGCCGAGAGCCAGGCCGCGCAAGCGATTCAGAATGAAGACTTTTCCGCCGCCATGCGCGCGCTTAGCGCGTTGCGCGAACCGGTTGATTCATTCTTTGAACGCGTTCTCGTGAATGATGAGGATGTCGCCATCCGCGCCAACCGACTGGCGCTGCTCGCCCGCATCCGCGCGGCGACAGGCCAGGTCGCGGATTTCTCGAAAATCGCGGGGTAGCCTCAGTAGGTAACCGGCGATTCCGGAGCCGGCGCGTCGACAGGGTCCCCGTTGGGCGCTGCGGATTGCCGGCTTGGCGTCGGCCGCGCGTCGGCGGGAGCCGAGGCTTGCACAGGCGAAGATGCGGACGAAAACGCGCCGCCTGCAATGCCGCCGCGCAGCACCATCGGCGCAAAGCCGCGGCGCGGTTTTTTCGGCTTCTCGCCGACCGAGGCGACGTTTTCATAGGCGACGTCGGGCGGGCCGAAGGCGAGGATGGAGCGCGTGACCATGCGGCGCTCGTCGGTCTCGACGGCGTCTTCCGGCATGTCCGGCGGGCCCGCCACGATCATGGACGGCCCGATCGGCCCCGTCATCGGCGCCAACGTCACGATCGACGAGGCGTGTGCCGACCCCGCGCAAACCGCCGCGACGGCGAGGACAAAAAGCTTCCAGAACGATCGCACCGGCATGCTCCATTGCATTTCCACGCCGGTCCCTTATCAGTCCCGGGTTGATGCCGGCTTGAAGCGATGGGCGGCATTTTAGCGATCGGGCATATCCGGAGGATTGCGGGAAGTGGCGGAAATTCGCAACGCGGCCGAGGCGATGGACGAGGCGCTGGCTCTGCTCAGGGCCGGCGAGATCGTCGCGATCCCGACCGAAACCGTCTACGGGCTCGCCGGCGATGCGACCAATGGCGCGGCCGTGGCGAAGATATTCGAGGCCAAGGGCAGGCCGCGCTTCAACCCGCTGATCGCCCATGTCTCGATGGTCGCCATGGCCGAGGAGATCGCCGAATTGGATCCGCTGTCGCGAAAGCTCGCGGAAAAATTCTGGCCCGGCCCGCTGACGCTCGTGCTGCCGCTGAAACCCGGCGGCGCGATCCATCCGCTGGTCACGGCCGGGCTCGATACGATCGCGCTGAGGATGCCGCGCGGCTTCGGTGCGAAGCTGATCGAGCGTTTCGGACGGCCGCTGGCGGCGCCCAGCGCCAATTCGTCGGGCAGGATCAGCCCCACCACCGCCGCCGCGGTGGCGGACGATCTGGGCGACAGGATCAGGCTGGTGGTCGACGGCGGGGCGACGCCGGTCGGGCTGGAATCGACCATCGTCAAGGTCGAGGACGGAAAACTGCGGCTGCTGCGGCCGGGCGGTATCGCGGCGGAGGAACTGGAAGCGGCGGCAGGGGCAAAACTGGTGCGCGGCACCAAAAGCGGCGTCGAGGCCCCGGGTATGCTGGCCTCGCATTACGCCCCGGGCGCTCTGGTCCGCCTCAACGCGCAGGATGTGGTGGCCAGCGAGGCGCTGCTCGCCTTCGGGCCGCAGCGCGCCAGAAACGCGGAAGGCGCGGTTGCGGTGCTAAACCTTTCCGAGGCCGGCGATCTGCGCGAGGCTGCGAGCAACCTGTTCTCGCATCTCCAGGCGCTCGACAGCAGCGGCGCGAAAACGATCGCGGTGGAGCCGATACCATATGAAGGACTGGGCGAGGCGATCAACGACCGGCTGGCGCGCGCCGCCGCGCCGCGTGACAGCGGCGCTTCGTACAAGTAGGAAACGACCATGGAAGCATCCGGGCAAGGCATAGACGCAGCGCTCCTCGACCGCTTTGCTGCGATTGTCGGCGAGGCGCATGCGCTACGGAGCGATGCCGACATCGCACCTTACGTCAGCGAACGGCGCGGCCTTTATTCCGGCCGGACGCCTCTGGTGCTGCGGCCGGGCAGCGTCGACGAGATCAGCCGCATCATGCGGCTCGCCACCGAGACCAGAACACCGATCGTGCCGCAGGGCGGCAATACCGGCCTTGTCGGCGGACAGATGCCGGACGGCTCCGGCCGCGAGATCGTGCTGTCCCTGTCGCGGCTGAACCGCATCCGCGAGCTCGACGTGCAGTCGAACACGGTGACAGTGGAGGCCGGCGTGGTGCTGCAGACGCTGCGCGACGCGGCGGATGCTGCCGACCGGCTGTTTCCACTGTCGCTGGGGTCGCAGGGCTCGTGCCAGATCGGCGGCAATCTGTCGTCCAATGCCGGCGGTACCGGCGTGCTCGCCTATGGCAATGCGCGCGATCTCTGCCTCGGCGTCGAGGTGGTGCTGCCGACCGGCGAGGTCTTCGACGATTTGCGCAAGCTGAAGAAGGACAATACCGGCTACGATTTGAAGAACCTGTTCGTCGGCGCGGAAGGCACGCTGGGCATCATCACCGCGGCGGTGCTGAAGCTCTATCCCAAGCCGAAGGGCAGGGCGGTCGCCTGGGTCGGCGTCGAGTCACCGGAGGCGGCATTGTGGCTTTACGGCTTGGTCGCTGATCACGCCGGTACCGACCTGACAGCATTCGAGCTGGTGTCGGAGCGAACGCTGGATTTCGTCCTGCGCCACATCCCCGGCTCGGTGGCGCCGCTGGACGGACCGTTCCCATGGAACGTGCTCGTAGAGGTTTCCTCAGCTCGCTCCGAGGAAGATGCACGCAATCTCCTCGAAGACGCGCTCGAGAATGCAATTCTCGGGTCAGGCGATGACATTGCGCACATCAACGCCGTCTTCGCTTCTAGCCTTGCTCAAAGCGACGCCTTCTGGCGCTTGCGCGAATCCATGTCGGACGCGCAGCGCCTGGAAGGCGCGTCCATCAAGCATGATATTTCGGTGCCGGTCGCCGCGATACCGGAGTTCATAGAACGCGCCGCGATCGCCGTAGAGGCGGTCAGTCCGGGTGCCCGCCTGGTCTGCTTCGGCCACATGGGCGACGGCAATCTGCACTACAACATCTCGCAGCCGGTGGGCGCGGACGGCGCGGCGTTCCTCGGCCTCTACCGCGCGATGAACAAGGCCGTGCACGACATCGTGCGCGACCTCGGCGGCTCGTTCTCTGCCGAGCACGGCATCGGCCGGCTGAAGCGCGACGAACTGCTCGCCACCGCCCCGCCCGTCGCGATCGACCTGATGCGCCGCGTCAAGGCGGCGTTTGATCCGGCGGGCATCATGAATCCGGGGAAGATCATTTAATCAGCCCGCAAATGGTCGAGCTGCCCCTCACCTGCCTGCCGGCATCCTCTCCCCGTAAGAACGGGGAGAGGAGAGATGGCCGCAACGCTGGCGACCCCTCTCCCCGTTCTTACGGGGAGAGGGTAAGGGTGAGGGGGCGGCGCAGGCGCCAAAGGCACATCCACCAGCCCCCATTCACCCGTTCTTCACATCCCTTTCCAACACCTTGCACCCGGTCGCAAAGCGATAACCATGCGCCGGATCAGCAAAATTTAACCGACTTTCTTAAGCGCGGCGGTAAGGTCCGCGGCGTAGGCTTCTTCCCATAACGAGACCGGGAAAACCGGTTCGGAGAGACCGGAAACCGGCTCTCAGGAGTAACAGGAAGAAGGCGCAATCAATGAACACCGGACTGAAGCCAGTCTGGGCGGGACGCAACATGCGTCTCGACCCGTTTCGTCTGCCGCAGATGGTCAGCTACGCAACCCGCGACGCCTATGGCGATGTGACCTTCACCATCGACCATCGCGGCGCGGTGCTGCGCCGGGTTCTGGAAATGAGCGGCCTGCCGGTGACGGTGGCAATTCCGGCCAACGCCTTCCGCGGCGTCGCGGCGCGGGCTCTGGAGGACGAGCATGGCACGGTGACGGTGACGCTGGAACTGCTGCACAATGATCCGATGCTGTCGGTGCCGCTGCTGGTCGCCGACGATCTCGATGACGTGGCCGCGGACTGGCGCGCATGGGCAGACGCCTACCGCCTGCCGATGCTCCTGATCGAGGCCGACGGTATCGCCCGCACGCTCGAGGAATCGCTCGGCGCGGCGATCAAGGCGCTGCCGCCGCAGGAGCGCCGCAAGGGGCGCGTCACGCCGACGCGCCGGCCGCGCTTCCTCGCCAGGCGCAAGGCCGGCAATCTCGGTCTGAGGCTGGTTGTCGACGGCGCGGAGATTATTGCCCGCGACGATCTATAGAAGCGGCTTAAGCGCCATCCAGGCGCCGCCGGCGACGAGCCCGAGGAAGATCAGCCAGCCGACCGTGTTGTTCGATCGAAAGAGCCTGACACACTGGTCGGGGTTATCGATGTCGAGCACGAAGATCTGGCGCGCCATATGCGCGCCGGCGGCCACCAGCCCCGCCATCGCCGGCATCGGAACCTCGGCGGCGGAAAAGGCGCTTGCCATCAGGATCAGCGCGCCGCCATAGAGCCCGATCAGCCACGACTTCGTACTGTCTCCGAAAAGACGCGCGGTCGACTTCACGCCGATCAGCGCGTCGTCTTCCTTGTCCTGATGCGCGTAGATCGTGTCGTAGCCGATAACCCAGAAGATCGAGCCGAAATAAAGCAGGATCGCCGGCCGCGCGAGGTCCGCAAACTCGGCCGCCCAGCCCATCAGCGCGCCCCACGAGAAGGCGAGGCCCAGCACGAATTGGGGCCAGTAGGTGAAGCGCTTCATGAAGGGGTAGATCGCCACCACCGCCAGCGAGCCGATGCCGAGCAGGATCGCAAAGCTGTTGAACTGGACGAGCACGAGGAGCCCCGCCAGCGCCTGAAGGACGAGGAAGGCCCAGGCCTGCTTGCGTGTGACCTGGCCGGAGGGCAGGGGACGAGAGCGGGTGCGATCAACCTTCTCGTCAATCTTTTCGTCGACGATGTCGTTGTAGGTGCAGCCCGCGCCGCGCATCGCGACCGCGCCGATGAAGAACAGCGCCAGATGCCAAGGCTGCGGGATCAGGGACCAGAAGCTGTCGCCCGGCCGGGCATAGGCGCTGGCTGCAAGTGCGGCCGACCACCAGCAGGGCCACATCAGCAGCTGCCAGCCGATCCGCCGGTCCCAACGGGCGAGCTGCGCGTAGGGCCAGAGCTTGCGCGGCAGGGCGCGATACACCCAATGCCCGCTCGGCGCGTCGGCGACGCGGCCCTGGCTGGTTCGCGATTGAATGGTTTCCATGAGAACTGGAGTGGCAGGCAAGGGCGGAGGCGTCAAGAAGGCGAATTGTCCCCGATAAGCGACCACTGGACTTGACCGGCATGTTTTCGGACCATACCGGATGAACCCTCAAAACCGGAGGTGCGCGACGGCATGAAAGTTCTCCTCATCGGCTCGGGCGGGCGCGAGCACGCGCTGGCCTGGAAACTGGCCGCGTCTCCGATGTTGACCAAACTCTACGCCGCACCCGGCAATCCGGGCATCGCCAAGTCGGCCGAACTCGTAGCGCTGGATGTCGCCGACCATGCGGCGGTCGCTGGATTCTGCCGCGACAAGGCGATCGACCTCGTCGTGGTCGGGCCGGAAGGACCGCTCGTGGTCGGACTGGGCGACGACCTGCGCGCCGCCGCCATTCGCGTCTTCGGGCCGTCGAAAATGGCGGCGCAGCTCGAAGGCTCGAAAGGCTTCACCAAGGATCTGTGCGCCAGATACGGCATTCCTACCGCCGCTTATGGCCGCTTCGGCAGCGCCTCAGAGGCCAAGGCCTACATCCGCAAGACCGGCGCGCCGATCGTCGTCAAGGCCGACGGCCTGGCGGCGGGCAAGGGCGTCACCGTCGCCTTGACGCTGGACGAGGCGCTTGAGGCGGTCGATTCCTGCTTCGACGGCGCGTTCGGCGGGGCCGGCGCGGAAGTCGTGGTCGAGGAATTTTTGACCGGCGAGGAGGCGAGCTTCTTCTGCCTGTGCGACGGCGCGACCGCGCTGCCCTTCGGCACCGCGCAAGACCATAAGCGCGTCGGCGAGGGCGACACGGGCCCCAACACCGGCGGCATGGGCGCCTATTCGCCGGCGCCGGTGATGACGCCCGAACTGGTCGAGCGGACGATGCGCGAGATCGTCGAGCCGACCATGCGCGGCATGGCGGAGATGGGCGCGCCGTTTTCCGGCGTGCTGTTCGTCGGCCTGATGATCGGCGCCGACGGCCCGAAGCTGATCGAATACAATGTCCGCTTCGGCGACCCGGAATGCCAGGTGCTGATGATGCGGCTGAAGGACGACCTTCTGGTCCTGCTCAGCGCCGCCGCCGACGCGCAGCTTGCGCACATGTCGGTGCGCTGGCGCGACGAGGCGGCGCTGACCGTGGTCATGGCCGCCGAAGGCTACCCCGGCACGCCGCAGAAGGGCTCGGTCATTCGCGGGCTGGAGAGAGCGGGCGAAGGGGCCGAGATTTTCCATGCCGGCACGGCCGAGCGGGATGGGGAGATCGTTGCCAATGGCGGGCGCGTGCTGAACGTGACCGCGATGGGCGCGACGGTCAGCGAAGCGCAGCGCAAGTCGTACGCCGCGGTCGACCTGATCGACTGGCCGGAGGGATTTTGCCGCCGCGATATCGGGTTCAGGGCGGTGGAGAGGGAAGGCAGTCTGTAATAGCCGCCGTAGCGTCTGACGCCCGCACCAAGCGAGGATTCTGCTTGGGTGTCGAAGGCAGACCTTGACGATGACGCCAACGCCGGAACCCGGTGCGCAGCCTCGGCAAGTTTGCACGTGCCTGACCGCCGATGGACTATGTCTGAGATATCAAGATAAAAGGTCAGCGGTAACAATCCGGGATTGCAGCGCATTGACAAAGGATATGATAGTCAACGGGCTAATCGCGTTGGCGCTTTTCAGCGGAACCGTGCTTGGTTCAAGGGCGCGCGCAAAACAGATATCTGGCGATACGGCTCTCAAGCCGACGTGGTTCGCTCATGGCCTTACATTCCTGATTTTATCATTTCTAACGTTCATTGTAGTTGTGGGATCACGCGAAACGCGCACCGATCAGCTTCTCTATGTTTATGGATTATTGGTTGCCTTTGGTTTTGGGTTACTATTCTGGATTTGGTATTTTTACGCCCGCGTCGTCTACTGGAACGTTAACGGCATCGGAATTCGGGGCCTCGCACCACAACGTTTCATTCAGTGGCAAAGTGTCGATTGGGCTGGTCGAACTTGGGACGGCAGTTTCCTGGTTTCGCCTGGAAAGACGAAGGTGCGGTACTCTCAATTTGACGGCGGACACGAGCAACTGAATAGTCTCATTATGGGTAAGTTGCCCCAATTTATCGGCAAGTTTTAACGCGCTTTGGGAGCGACGCAAACTATAGGGTAGGATTGCAAGCAGTACTCCACTCAGCGCGCCAGCCTGGATTCTCAACCACTAATGCGGTCGAGCCGTCACCCCGCCCACCTATAATCCGCAACCACCTCGCCAATCACGCGCCGCGCCCATGGCCCAAGGGGCTCCGTGTCGCGGTGCTCGGCATAGGTGATCAGCGCCTTCCACAGCGTCCAGCCGCGGCCGCGCGCCCAGGTCGCCTCGTCGGCGGGCATGGCGGCGCGGAACGCCTCGCGGCTTTCGCCCTCCAGGAATGTCCAGGCGATGTAGAGGTCGCAGGCGGGATCGCCGACGGCTGAGGAGCCGAAGTCGATGACGGCGCTCAGCGGCCGTCCCTGATCAGCAGGTTGCCGACCGCGACATCTCCGTGCACCCAGACAGGCTCGCCGCACCATCTCGCGGAAAGCGCGGCCTCCCAGATCTCGGTCGCCGGATCGGTGTCGATCGCGCCGTCGAGTGCAGCGATCGCGCGCCTTGTCTCGCCGTCATAGACGGTCAGCGATCCTCCGCGGAAAAAATTGTGCTTGCCGGGCGGCGGCCCGTCGGTGGCGTCGGCTCGCTGCAGGGCGACGAGGAACTCTGCAAGCGCGGTCGCGAATTGCCGCATGTCGGCGATGCGCTCGACTGACGCGGTCTCGCCGTCGAGCCAGCGATAGACCGACCACGGCCAGGGATAGAAATCAGTCGGCTCGCCCTTTGCCAGCGGCGTGGGGATCGGAAGCGGCAGCTGCGGCGCGAGTTTCGGAAGCCAGCGTTGCTCCTTCTCCACCTGCTCCGCATAGGCAGCCGCACTCGGCAGCCTCACCGTCATTCGCTCGCCGAGATGGAAAGTCCGGTTGTCCCACCCGCCGAATTCGACCGGCCTGATCGGCAGGCCCGCCCATTGCGGGAATTGCGCCGCGACCAGCCGGCTGACCAACGCCGCGTCTATGTCTTTCCGATCGATCGTCATGCTGGCGGGAAAGGGGCTCTCTGCTGCGGTCGCCCTGCAATAACGGCATTGGCCGTTGATCGCTAGTTGCCTTCGGGAACCGTAGCCGTGGTGATCGGGTCGATGCCGGGGGGCGGCGCGTCTCCGATGCCGGCCCAGGCGACCATGCCGTTCCTTATCGACGCCAAATAGCTTGCAATCGCCTGGAACCAGCCGGTTTCGTATCTGTCGGGATAGTGCTGGCCGCGCACCTGGAAGGCGGAGGCCAGCGCGACGGCGGCGCTTGCCTGCTCGACCGGGGCATAGGACAGCGCGACATGGCCGTCGAGCGCCCGCTGCCGCGCGACCGGCACCGGAACGCTGGCGATCATCTCGACAGGCACGTCGAGCAGGCCGCCGAACGGCCAGGCCTGGCGCAGTTCCTCCACGCTCATCGAGGCGACGTTGACGTCGATGTCGAGCGGCGTGCCGGGAACGCGGTAGGGGCACTGGCGCGCATTGCAGTTTGCCTGCGCCGAGAACTGCCAGAGCGTGTAGGTCGGCCAGTTGCCTTTCGGGAAATGCATGCCGATTTCCGGCTTGTAGCGCGCATACCAGAGCGGCAGCCGCGACAGCAGCTTGTATTTCTCGCGGTTGTCGGCGATGTGCTGCGCGGTCGTGCCGTTGGTATAGAGGATCGGGAAACGTCCGACGCGGCGATGGACGTGGCGCGCGAATTCCTCGGCGTCCTCCAGCGACATCCATTTTTCCGGATCGTTCTCCTCGATGTCGAGCGCCAGAAGGTCGTCGGGGCCGGGCTCGGCGAAATCGATGAAATTGTTGGCTTGGTCGATCGGGTTGCCCGGCCGGGCGAGATGATAGGCGCCCCATTCGAGCCCGAGCGCGCGGGCGACGGTGCGGCGGGTGTGGAACAGTTCGCGCGCCACCGCATGGCGCTTGAACAGCGCCTTGCAAAGTGCGATTTCCGTCTCGTTGCCCGAGCAGGAATACGGCGGCGGCAGGCCGTCGGAGGCCTTGCTGATGAAGCCGGCGATGCGCTTGTCGGTGACGAGTTTGTGCCAGTCGATCGAATTGTATTCGTAGGCGTCGATCACCAGCGCCCGGTCGCTCTTCTTCCACGGCTCGGAAAACTCCGACGCTGACGCAGCCGGCGCGAATAGCGTTGCCGCGCCGAGCGTCAGCGAAATCAGAGAGTGGCGAACCGTCTTGCCGAACAAGGCGCAGAATCCCCGCGAGTGAACGGTCATTCTTGCCTGTCGTGGTTAACGAAATGCTGCTGGCGTGCCGTCCCGAGCTATTATCTGCCCGGAATGAAGGTGAAAGGATCGGGCGCCGGCCGGTCCGCCAGGCTTCCTTCCGCCTCGCGCTTGCGGAAATGGGTGAGCGAGCATTTCGGCGAGCAGAGGATGCCGCGGTCGCTCCAATAGGCGGGACCGTTGTCGATATCGCCGTGATAACACCAGAAGCCGGTGGCGCCGTAGGGCAGGCTGCATTCGATGCAGCGGCGGGTTTCAGGTCTAGCCAGCATTTTTTTCGCCTGTCCGGTTTCCGGCATATTTAGCCTTGATGTAGCGATGTGCAATGCCGGAGCAGCTATTTGACGTTTACGTCAAAAGTAACTAGCCCTTACGGCCGACAATTGGCTAGTGTGGACGCCGCGGCGGATGGCGGCCCGCAGATTGTTGATTGCTGGAGGAGAGGGCAGGAATGTATCGAGCGCCGGTTGAAGACATCGCCTTCACGCTGAAGCACGTTGCAGGCCTGAAGGCCGCGCTGGACACCGGCGCGCTTGGCGACCTGACCGAGGATCTGGTCGACGCCATCCTTTCCGAGGCCGGGCGCTTCGCCACGGAAGAGATCGCGCCGCTGGCCAAGATCGGTGATGAGCAAGGCGCGGTGCTGAAGGATGCGGCCGTAACGATGCCGGCCGGCTGGAAGGAACTTTACAAGCGCTGGACCGAAGGCGGCTGGAACGGCCTGTCCGCGCCGGAGGAATATGGCGGCCAGGGGCTGCCCATGATGCTCGGCGTCGCCGCGCTCGAAATGTGGAATTCCGGCTCGATGGCCTTCGCCGTCGGCCCGACGCTGACCATCGGTGCGGTCGAAGCCATCGAGAAGCACGCTTCCGACGAGTTGAAGCGGACATATCTCGAAAAGCTCGTGTCGGGTGAATGGATGGGCACCATGAACCTGACGGAGCCGCAGGCGGGCTCCGACCTCGCCGCGCTGCGCACGCGGGCCGAGCCGACCGGCGACGGCTCCTACCGCATCTTCGGCCAGAAGATCTTCATCACCTATGGCGAGCACGATTTCACCGATAACATCGTACATCTGGTGCTGGCCCGGCTGCCGGATGCCCCAGCCGGCACGCATGGCATTTCGCTGTTCCTGGTGCCGAAATTCATCCCGAACGAAGACGGCTCGCCGGGTGCCCGCAATGACGTGTTCTGCGCCAGCATCGAGCACAAGCTCGGCATACACGGCTCGCCGACCTGCACCATGATCTATGGCGACGGCTTTGCCGAGGGGATGGAGCCCGGCGCGGTCGGCTGGCTCGTCGGCGAGGAGAATCGCGGCCTCGCCTGCATGTTCACCATGATGAACAATGCGCGGCTGGCGATCGGCATGCAGGGCGTGGCGGTGGCGGAAGCCGCGTTCCAGAAGGCGCTCGCCTACGCCAATGAGCGGCGGCAGGGCAGGGCCTCCGGCTGGTCCGGCGAGGGCATGGCGCCGATCGTCCACCACCCCGATGTGCAGCGCAATCTCCTCACCATGAAGACGCTGACGCAGGCGGCGCGCGCCATCTCCTATGCCTGCGCGCATGCAACTGACATCGCGCGAAACAGCCAGGGGGCGGAAAGCGCGCACTGGCAGGACCGCGCCAATCTGCTGACGCCGATCGCCAAGGCGTTCTCCACCGACATTGGCGTCGAAGTGGCCTCGCTCGGCGTGCAGGTGCATGGTGGCATGGGGTTCATCGAGGAAACCGGCGCGGCGGCACTCTACCGGGATGCCCGCATCGCGCCGATCTACGAGGGCACCAACGGCATCCAGGCGATCGATCTTGTGGTGCGCAAGCTGCCGCTCGGCGGCGGCGAGCATGTGTTCGGCTATATCGCCGAACTCGACGAGATCGCCAACGCTGTCGCGGTATCCAATCGTAGCGGCTTCGGGCGCACCGCGCTCCTTCTCGAACAGGCGCTCGACTGCCTGACCAATGCGACGCGGCATCTCCAGAGCCGTCTTGCCGACGGAAGAACCGACGCAGCGCTCGCGGGCGCCACGCCCTATCTCAGGCTGTTCGCGCTGACGGCGGGAGCCGCCTACCTGGCGCGCGGCGCGCTGGCCGACGGCGGCGAGGAGCGCACGGCGCTCTGCCGTTTCTTCGCCGAAAACCTGCTCGGCGAGACGCGCGCGCTGAAGGACCGGGTGATCGGCGGCGCCGAAAGTCTTGCTACCGCAGCGAAAACGCTGGTCCATGGCTGATTGCCGCGAGAGGATTCACAGACAATGAGCGAACACATCATCCTCGAGCGGCAAGCCGCCGTGCAGATCATCCGGATGAACCGCCCGGACAAGAAGAACGCCATCACGCGGAAAATGTATGCAGAGATGGCGGGCGCGCTTGCGGCGGGCGACGCCGATCCGGCCGTCCGCGTCCATGTCTTCTTCGGCGTTCCCGGCGCGTTTTCGTCAGGCAACGATCTGGCCGACTTCATGGCCGTCGCCATGGGCGGCGAGGGCGGCACCGAAGTCTGGGACTTTTTGCTCGCGCTGGCGATGGCGCAGAAACCGGTCGTCTCCGGTGTCGACGGCATCGCCGTCGGCATAGGCACGACCATCAACCTGCACTGCGACCTGACCTTCGCAACGCCGCGCACGGTTTTCCGGACGCCTTTCGTCGATCTCGGGCTCGTGCCGGAGGCCGGCTCCAGCCTGCTTGCGCCGGCGATCCTCGGCCGCCAGAACGCGTTCGCGCTGCTCGGCCTCGGTGAAGGTTTCTCTGCCGAGCGAGCGAAGGATGCCGGCCTGATCTATGCGGTCGTCGACGAGGAAAGGCTGGAGGCGGAGACGCTGGCCGCGGCGCAAGCCATCGCCGCCAAGCCGCCCGAGGCGCTGAAGATCGCCCGCGACCTTATGCGCGGCTCGCGCGAAGATGTCGTCGCGCGCATCAAGGAAGAAGGCGCGCATTTCCAGGCGCGGCTGAAATCCGATGAGGCCAAGGCGGCTTTCGTGGCGTTCATGGGACGCAAGAAGGCCGGATGAAATTCTCCGGCCGGGCATTGCACCGGCGTCGCCACGCGCCGATATTGCAAGTGCTGCCGGCGGGGTAGCAATCCGATGTCGCTTCCGAGGGAGGGCAGACCGTGATGTCCACGACACGCCGCAAGCTGACCACCATCTTCTCGGCGGACGTGCAGGGTTATTCCCGCCTTATGGCCGCCGACGAGGAGGGGACGCTCGCCACCCTCAAGAAATACCGCGACGCCATGGGGCGGCTGATCGAGGCCCATTCCGGCCGCGTCGTCAACACCTGGGGCGACGGCCTGATCGCCGAATTTCCGAGCGTGGTGGAATCGGTGCGCGCCGCGATCGACGTCCAGAACGAACTGGCCGAATACAATGCCGGCCGCTCGGCGGATGAGCGGATGCTGTTTCGTATCGGCATCAATCTCGGCGACGTGATCGTCGAGGGCGACGACATCTATGGCGACGGCGTCAACATCGCCGCGCGTCTGGAGGCTTCCGCCCCGCCGGGCGGCATCGTGATCTCCAATACGGTCTACGACCAGGTTCGGAACAAGATGGCGGTGGGTTTCGATTTTTTGGGCCAACTCTCCGTCAAGAACATCGACGAGGCGGTGCCGAGCTACGCCGTCAGGATAGGCGACGCTCCCGTGACGAACCCGGAGCCGAAGGAGACCCGGACGGAATGGGGGCGGCAGCCGGTCCCGACCGCACCACCGGCGCGCGGTTCCGTCGCCGCGAACCTTGCCCGAAGCCCGGCAATCAGCCGGACAATGGCAATTATCGGCTTCGTCGCAGCCATCCCGGTGGCCGTCAATTTGCTTTCATGGCAAGGTGAGTTCTGGGCGCGGTGGCCGCTCTTCGGCTTCGCCATGCTGGCCGGACTGATCTGGGCGCGGACCAACAGGCTGGTCGACCCTATTCTTGCAATACTTGGGGTCGCCGGGCTGGGCGTGATTGCGGTCAATCTCCTGTCCTGGAGCGGCGAATTCTGGGCCGCCTGGCCCCTGCTCGGCATATCCGTCGCGGCGGGCCTGCGCTGGATCACCGGGCCGGGACGAAGACGGCAGGCACGGTGAGCGGCCACGGCAGCTACGGATAAAGC